>CAZHFP010000039.1:0-20242 GCA_964531065.1 uncultured bacterium | reverse complement strand
CTCGAATTGTTCTTGAAGATTTCCCCTGCGAGAGTTTTTTTCTCGTTTTGATAGGATTCGTTTTGCCGACCGGGGATATGATTTAAATCATTGACTTAATTATACAAGTGTATAAATTAAAAGTGATTTTCCACGAAGGGGGAAACCATGCCACGGGTTTCGGACGCGGATCGGCGTTTGATCAAGGCCGCACAGGATATGCTCCAGCACTCTGGCCTCAACGCCATGAATCTGCGTAAGGTGGCCGCCAAGGCGGGTGTCAACCTGGGCATGTTCCATTACCATTTCAAAAGCAAGGATAAATTCACCCGCGCGGTTTTGCAGGATACCTATGAGAGGTTTTTCCGGGAATTTTCCTTGGAAACAACTGGAAACGGCCCTGCCGGGGAAAAACTCCGGTCCGCCCTTTTAACTTTGGGACGATTCGTGGGGGCCAACCGCCGGATGCTCTTGGGCATTCTTCAGGACTTACTCAACAAGGACAAGGTGGCACTGGATTTCGTAAAGGCCAACGCGCCCCGCCACGGCCTGGTCATATTGGGGCTGGTTCGTCAGTGCCAAAAAGAGGGCTCGCTGCGCAAGATGGCCTTGCCCGCCCTCATGCCGATGCTGATGGGCGCAAGTCTTTTTCCCCTGATCATGGTGGCCATGCTGGAACACCTGGAAGTGAAACGCATCGGCTTTATACCCTTCGTCATCCTTAAATCCGCCGTGGCATCGGACAAGGCCTTGAAGAACCGGGTGGATCTGGTCTTGGAATCACTCGCGCCTAAAAAGAAAGTTAGTAAGCCATGAATAAAAAATCGGTGATCCTGATATTTATTCTCGCGGTTCGGGCTTGGGGCCAAACCGAAAACGATTCGGCTAAAATAATTGCGCCCACCCCCGTGTTTCCCATCGGGAAAGCGGCGGCCCTTACGCTTCAAGACCATCAAGCCCAGGCCCCCGTCACCCATCTGGCCTTGTCGCTTTCCGATTTGATTCAGACGGCTTTTAAGAACAACTCCCAACTTCAGTCGGCTAAGTCCGCCTATGAATCGGCCCGAAGCGAGGCCGGATCCCTGAGCGCCGCCGAACTGCCGAAGATTTCGCTCAGCGGTAATTATTTCTATCAGACCTATGTTCCCGTGTTTTCAGTCGTCCCCAACGCGCCGAAGGCCGTATTCGGGGAGCACAATAACTGGAGCGCCTGGGCCGACCTTAATTGGAATCTTTGGGACTTCCGGTCCCAGCATAACGTAGCGGATAGTGCCACGGCCTCTTCAAAATCAAAAGAACAACAATATCTCGCCGCCCAGCGGCAATTACGTTTGGCGGTCCGGCTGAATTATTTCCAAGTGAAGATTGGGCTTGAACAGATCCATCTTCTGGGGGATTCGCTCAAAGTAGCCCAGGCTCAACACACGGACATCACCCATCAGGCCCGCTTCGGCACGGCCAGCCGGATCGACTTACTTTCCTCGCACCAGGAAGTTTTGAATTTTCAACGGCAGTTTATCCAGGCCCAGGCAACCCTGGCACAGGCCTTGCGGGACCTATTTGATTTGGCGGGGGAAAAGGACCCGGCGGATTTGACCGCTCCACTCGATTTCCACATGGAAGGCGGGCTTCCCGAGGGGGTGTCGGGACCCACGGTTTGGCTTTCCACCGATTTGGTGAAGGATTCCCGGGACACGCTCGAAAAGGAAGCCCAGGTCCCCCCCGATGACGGCGTGCCCCAACTGAAAACCTACGCTTACCTGGCCGATTCCGCCCGGTTCGCGGCGAACGCGGTGCGTTCCGAACTCCTGCCCAAGGTCACCCTTTCGGCGCAGGCCGGCTACGAAAATCCCGATGGGCCGGTACTGGATACGGTCCAGCAAAACATCATTTCGATTTCGGCCAGCGTGCCTCTGTTTGATTGGGGGGCCATCCTGAAGGATTCGGATTCCAAGCGTGAACAATCGGAAGCCTACCTGGCGGACTTGGGCCAGGCCAAATCCGACCTTTGGCGGGATTGGAACAAAGCGGGGGATTCCCTGAGATCCATGGAATACCAGCAGGCCCTCAACCAGACCGCGGTGTCCGAAACCCAGGAATTGGCCTCGCTCACTTACGGTGCCTACCGGGCCGGCACCCTCCGCTTCCTGGAAGTCCAGACGGCCAATTTTCAGGCCCTGAACGCCAAGATCCAGGCCGCCTCCAATGAAGTAGGAATTCTGATGCAGTTATCCATTTTGTCGTCCCTCTCCGGAAAAGAGTGAAGGAAAGTCCCGCTCCTTATTTTGAAAATTAAAAAGGTAGTGCGGGACAATACCAATATCATTGGAATATTCAAAAAGGAGATTGGCATGAAAAAAAAATTAATTTGGATTGCCCCCGTTGTTTTACTGGGGTTGGGGGCTTTGATCTATTGGCGGATCCAAAGTAACCGGTTCGTCTATGCCGGAACGGTGGAGGCCACCGAGGTGGACGTTTCCTCGCTGGTCTCGTCAACCGTCAACTCCCTCCAGGCGGATGAGGGGCAAGCGGTCACCCTGGGACAGCCGCTGATCACCCTGGATGGGCCGGATTATAAGCTGGCCCAAGCCCAGGCCAACGACGATTACAACCGGGGGTTGAAGCTTTACCAAGCCGGATCCCTTCCTTTGGAAACCTTCAACCACTTGAAGTCCCAAAAACAACTCGCGGACCTGCATGTGCAGTGGTGTTTTGTCACCTCGCCCCTAGTCGCCACCATCCTCACCAAATACCACCAGCCCGGCGATTGGGTAGGCCCGGGCACCAAACTTTTCACTTTGGCCGACCTGCGCCAGGTCTGGTGTTACTTTTACGTTCCACAACCGATTCTGGTCAATCTCTCCTACGGCCAAAAGGTGAACGGCACCCTGCCGGAAATGAAAGGGAAGGTATTCCCGGGATTGATTTCACACATCAACGACGAGGCCGAATTCACCCCCAAGAACGTGCAGACTGTGGCAGAAAGAACCAGGCTGGTCTATGCCGTCAAAATCACCTTTGATAATTCGGACCGGTTGTTGAAGCCGGGCATGACCCTGGAAGCGGACCTGCCAAAAAAATAAGGGGAATTTAACTAGCAAGACTACGAGTCTCCCACGAAAGTCAAAAACAAGATCGGATTCTAAAAATCCTTTCATTTTATTGTTCTTGGCGCCTTGGTGGTAAAAGAGGTTTTATGGCAACGGCCAAAATCGGGATTGAGGTCAAAAACCTCTTCAAAAAAATGAAAACCCATACCGCACTGGAGGGAGTGAGTCTTTCCCTGAAACCGTCCCTCCTACATGGCCTAATTGGTCCTGAAGGCGCCGGCAAGACGACTTTGCTGCGTGTCCTCATGGGACTCCTCCAGCCCACCTCTGGCCGGGTGGATTACCTGGATCATGGTAAATCCACGACTTTTAAAAAGGTCCGGCCCCTCATGGCCTACATGCCCCAGCAACAAAGCCTTTACGGTGACTTGTCCGTGTCCGAACACCTGGATTTCTTCCGCGATCTATATCAAATCCCGCAAAAAGAATATGAGGACCGGCGCAGGGATCTTTTGCGTATCACACGCCTAGAAGAATTCCAGACCCGGCCCGCAGGCCAGCTTTCCGGCGGCATGTACAAGAAATTGGGGCTCATGTGCGCTCTTTTGCAATCGCCCACAGTGGTATTGCTGGACGAACCCACCACAGGAGTTGATCCCATCAGCCGTCGTGAATTTTGGGACCTGCTTTACCGCTTGCGGGACCAAGGCATCCTGATCGTCATCACCACAGGATATATGGATGAGGCGGAACGCTGTGATCGGGTTCATGTTTTCGAGATGGGGAAGATGATGGCGTCGGGCGAACCAAAGGCCGTCCTGAAGAAGGAAAAGGTGGAAAGCTTCGAGAAATTGTTCCTGAAATATGAGGCCGAGGACTCGAAAAAAGCGCCGGTGGTTAAGTCTTAAGAGGGATTGAAATGGCTTTTTCAGTTGAGGTAAAAAATTTAACGGTCAAGTTCGGCGCCTTCACGGCGGTGGATAATATTTCCTTTACCGTCAACCCCGGCGAGATCTTCGGATTTCTCGGGGCCAATGGGGCTGGAAAGACCACCACCATCCGGGTGCTGTGCGGGCTTCTTATCCCCACTTCGGGCGAGGTCAAGGTCGTGGGGCTCAATCCCAAGAAGGGGCTGGAGGCAATAAAGGCGCGGGCGGGCTATATGTCCCAAAAATTCACCCTGTACCAGGATTTATCGGTAGATGAGAACTTGGACTTCACCGCGGCCCTGCACAAGATAGCCCCGGAAGTTTATCAAAACCGCCGCAAGGAATTGCTGAACTTCATCGGGTTTAAGGAAGACGAGAAAAGATTAGTCCGGGAATTTTCCGGCGGCACCAAGCAGGAGATCGCCCTAGTGGCCTCGCTTTTACATGATCCGGACATCGTGTTCCTGGACGAGCCCACCGCGGGGGTTTCCCCCACGTCCCGCGCCCGTTTCTGGTCGATCATCCAGCGTCTCTCCCAAAGGGGCAAGACGGTTTTTGTCACCACCCATTACATGGACGAGGCCGAACAATGCGGCCGAATCGCCTTGATGAGGGACGGTAAAATTATCGCCCTCGGAAGCCCTGCGAAATTAAAGCGGCAGGCCTTCCCCGAGCCCATATTCGAGATCACCCCCAAGACTCCCGCCCGGGAATGGCTGGCGGATCTCAAAAAGGAACCCTCCGTTGAGGAGGTCAACCCCTACGGGATGCGCTACCACGTGGTGGTCAAGGCCGCCGCGGGCTGGCGAAAGGCCGCCGCCCGTAAGTCCCGGGATTTTCAAAACAGGCCCATCCCCCCGTCACTGGAAGATGTCTTCATCCGCCTGGTGGAAGGGAAGAAGAAATGATAGGTAAAAAAGCCATTACACCCCAGCTCTCGGGAACGGTTCCTCCGTCCGGTATTTCCAAGCCCGTGAAGTTCCCGATAAGAATAAAAACGATCGGCTCCTTCAATGTCCAAAGGGCCCTTTCCATCACCCATAAGGAAGTGCGCCACATTGTCCGAGATCCCTTTACCTTGGGGCTGGCCCTGGGCCTGCCTTTGTTGATGGTGCTTTTTTTCGGTTATGCCATGGATTTTGATGTTCATGATATTAATTTTTCGGTCTATGACCAGGACCACAGCCGGGCTTCCCGCCAATTAACGGAGGTCTTTCAGTCCTCCGGTTATTTCAATACCCGTTATCGGAATATGGAAGCCAACCCCGCTGCCGCCTTGGATTCGGAAGAATCCAAGGGCGCGCTTTTTATCGAGCCCCATTTCGCCCGCGACATGGAAAAAAATGGTTCGGCGACGGCCCAGGTCCTGATCGATGGATCCGACAGCTCCACCGCCGGCGTTATCGGCGGTTACTTGGCCGGCATCCAAACTGCGGCTTCCGAAAGAATTTCAGGATCAATCCCGGTTTCGCCCATCGCAGTCGACACCCGTTACCTTTTCAACCCGGAGCTCAACAGCCGGTGGTTCACCGTGCCGGGCCTTTCGGTGGTGGTGCTGGCAATCCTCAGCATCATGCTGACCGCCATCACGGTGGCGAGGGAATGGGAACATGGGTCGATGGAACTGCTTCTTTCCACTCCCGTTTCACCCCTGGAAATCATCCTGGGCAAATTGGCACCGTACCTGGCGATGGGTCTCATCGCCCAGGTTGTCATTTATACGGCGGCCCGGCTGCTTTTCGGGGCGCCCTTCGCGGGCAGCCATTTACTGCTTCTGCTGGGGACCGTGCTTTTCCTGGCCGCCAACATGGCCCAGGGCCTCATTATTTCAGTTACTACCCGCAACCAGATCGCGGCCATTCAGTTTTCCCAGATGGCGGGTCAGCTGCCCTCCCTCATGCTTTCGGGTTTTATCTTTCCCATCGAGAGCATGCCGGTTTTTTTCCAGTATTTCACCATGCTTTTTCCGGCCCGTTGGTTCATGGTCATCATGCGGGGTCTTTTCCTCAGGGGAGCCGGTTTTTTCGATCTGCTTTTACCCCTTTCGGTGTTGCTGTTGATGGACATCTTTTTTATCACCCTCGCCGTCAAGTTTTTCAAGAAGGACGTGGAACCTTGAAAATGAACCAAGTCATCCTCGGATTCATCAAAAAGGAAATGGTTCAGACGCTTCGGGACAACCGTATGCGGGTACTTCTTTTTGTCGCGCCCATGATCCAATTGATCCTTTTCGGCTTGGCCCTTAACACCGAAGTCAACAACATCAAGATGTCCTTCGTCTACAAGCCCAACGACGTTTTGTTCCAAAAGATAGAGGATCGAAGCTATGCCTCTGGCTGGTTCATCCGCGCTCCCCATGAGGACGCCAATCCTTTTCACCTTATCCAGTCGGGTCAGGCGGACGCGGTGTTGATGGCCCCGGCGGGGGGGCTGACCAGGGCCGTAGGGAACGGACAAGGCAGGGTCCAGCTATTGGTGGACGCGGAGAATATTGTGAAAGCCCAAAGCATCGAAGGTTATGCCAAGGCAGTAGTGGGGGAAGCGGTTCAGGAACAATGGGGAACAGCGGTTCGGCCACCGGCGGTGCAGTTCGCGGTCCGGTATCTTTATAACCCCGAGATGAAAACCTCTATCTTTATGGTGCCGGGAGTACTTTGCATGGTGCTGGTCATCATTACAGTGGTTTTGACCAGTTCGGCCATCGCCCGGGAAAAGGAACTGGGAACCTTTGAGAACTTGATCGCGTCCCCGGCTAAACCCTATGAATTATTGATCGGCAAAACGCTTCCTTATGTGATCTTCGGGATGATGGACATGGGCCTGGTTTTGACGGTAGCGATTTTCGGCTTCCATGTGCCCATGCGCGGGCCCCTATGGATGCTGCTCTTGGCGTCCCTTGCCTTCGTGGTCAATACGGTCAGCCTTGGGGTGCTGTTGGCCAGTTTCGTCGATAACATGCAGCAATCGGCTATGTTCGGATTTCTTTTTATATTTCCCGCCATCCAGTTATCCGGTCTCATGTATCCGGTGGCAAATATGCCTTGGATCCTAAAACCCGTGGCCTACATCGACCCCTTGTATTATTTCGTGACGCTACTCAGGAACATCATGCTCAAAGGGGGGGATCCTACCCTGGTTGGAACCCATATCGCGATTTTGTGCGGAATGGCGGTCTTCATGGTTTGGCTGAGTTTCAAGCGTTTTAAACAGACTTTAAATTGAGGTTAACAACTCCCTAGGGGTTCCGATTTCCCTCGGAATATTTTTATGCCCCCAAAAATGGAATATCCGTTTTATTGAAATAAAAATTGAATGAACCATGATGGACCAAGAGAAGAGGCAATATGAATAAATTCGTAAGTTGGGGGTTCGCGGTGGCCATCGTAATGGCCGTCGTTCTCGGAATATTTTGGCTCAAGGGCGGTAAAGAACAAGCCAAGCCTGTCGCTATTTTTTTCGCGGGCTGGATTGTCGGAGCCATCGCCATGTACATCAAAGCTACGCTGGTCTATAAACCTTAAGTCCTAACCTGTCCACGGCGGGGACCTGCCGTGGTCAAGAAAAAGGCTTCCAAATGGTAAAAACCAAAAATAAGGTGAAGGCAGGGCGGGTGATTTTTGCCGTCCTTTATATTTTCATTTTCCCGGCCGTACTACTTTTGCTTTCGGGGGATTGGCTTTGGCCGGAAGGTTGGATTTGGAATATTTGGTTTTTGTCCCTCTGCTCTTCGGTCATTTTTTATTTATATCGCAAAGATCCGAACCTATTGGCTGAGAGGTTTAAGAAGCCGGGAACCGGAAACCAAAAGAAATGGGACAGGTATTTCGTGGTTGGTTTGGTGGCCGCATTTTGGGCCTGGATGGTCCTGATGCCTTTAGACGCAAAAAGGTATGGATGGACTTGGTTTTTCCCTTTTTGGCTGAAGGCTTTAGGCGGGTTTGGGTTACTGGCGGCATCTTTCTTTTTATATCGAGCCTATACGGACAACACATTTCTTTCCCCCTTGGTTCGTATCCAGAAAGAAAGAAAACAAAAAGTCGTTTCAACCGGTGTATATGGGTTGGTGAGGCACCCCATGTATCTGGGTGCCGTTTGGATGTTTATCGGGACCCCTTTTCTGCTCGGATCGTTCTTTGGTTTTTTGCTCGGTCTAGGTATGTCGTTTTTGATTGCCGGGCGTATCCTCGGTGAGGAAAAAATGTTAGCCCATGACCTAATTGGCTACAGCGCTTATCAAAAGAAGGTTAAATACAGGCTTATCCCTTACTTGTGGTAAAACCAATGGTTGGGATTGGGTCGATTCCGTTGTTGTCCGCGACGGGAAGCCGTTTTGGACAGTGCGCAGGTTTGAAGTCATAACGCGTCCCGGGGATTAGACCCATCCTTTTTTCCCTTGGAAGACCCTTCTGGAAAAGCGAGTTTAATCCATGCCTTTATTAAAAAACCATTTTTACCGGTTGTTACAGCCGGAAAAGGCAAAAGGTGAACCCGCGAAGGCCCAAGCGGCCCAATCCCTCGCGGCTCTTCTTGAAATGGGAAAAGCTGAAATCCCCTCGTTGTTCAAGCAATTGCACAGTTCACCCGAAGGCCTCACCGAAAGCCAAGTTCGCCACCGTTTGGAAATTCACGGACCCAACCTGGTCGTACACGAAAAACCCGATCCCTGGTATCTACAGTTGTTCCGTAACTTTCGCACCCCATTCACCCTGCTCTTGGGTGTCCTTTCCCTCATATCTTTCCTTACCCATGACATCGCAGGGGGAATTGTGATCGCTGCAATGGCCTTCATCAGCGTGACACTTGGCTTTTACCAGGAATACCGTTCCAGCCAGGCCGCCGAAAGACTCAAGGCCATGGTGACCAATAGGGCCACGGTCCTGCGCCGCCAGGAGGGCGAACCAGTTCAAGATTTGGAGGAACCCATTGAGAATTTAGTTCCGGGCGATGTCCTTCACCTAGCCGCCGGCGACATGGTTCCCGCCGACCTGCGCCTTCTCTCTTGCAAGGATCTTTTTGTCAGCCAGGCTGCTCTCACAGGGGAATCCCTTCCCGTGGAAAAGACGGCAACTCCCCCGGAAACCCAAGCCGCCAACCCCTTGGAATGGCCGACCCTATGTTTCATGGGGAGCAACATCTTGAGCGGCACGGCTGTCGCGGTGGTTCTTCGCACCGGCGCCGAAACCTACCTGGGAACTTTGGCGAAATCTGTGGTTGGCCGCCGGGTCCTGACGAGCTTTGAAACAGGCGTCAACCGCTTCACGACCCTCATGCTGCGCTTCATGTTGGTAATGGTACCTCTGGTTTTCTTGATCAACGGTTTTGAAAAACACAACTGGTTCGAGGCTTTCATGTTTGCCGTGGCGGTAGCCGTTGGGTTGACCCCCGAAATGCTCCCGATGATCGTGACCGTCAACCTGGCAAAGGGGGCCATGATGATGTCGCGCAAAAAGGTGATTGTGAAGCGCCTGAATTCTATCCAGAACTTCGGGGCCATGGACGTGCTTTGTACGGACAAGACCGGAACCCTGACCCAGAACAAGGTCGCCCTGTTGAAGGTCGCGGACGCGCACGGCTCCAAGAGCCCTAAAACCCTCGAATATGCCTACTTGAACAGTTTTTACCAAACGGGCTTGAAAAATCTCTTGGACGTTGCAGTGCTTGCCTTCGTGGACCTTGAAAAATCCTTGAAACCCCAGGCCAACTACAAGAAGGTCGATGAAATCCCCTTTGACTTTCAACGCCGGCGCATGTCGGTGGTCGTGGAGGAAGAAAGCAAAAGAGACCTTCTTATCTGCAAGGGTGCCCTTGAGGAAATTTTCATCGTCTGTGACCAGGTTGAGATTGACGGAGTGCGGACTCCCTTGGACGAAGCAATGCGAAAGGGCTTGAAAGGAATCCCCGAAGATTTGAATGGGGAAGGGCTGAGGGTCATTGCCGTAGCCTATAAGGAAATGCCCACCGAACACCCTGCCTATTCGGTGAAAGACGAATGCAACCTGGTGTTGCTCGGTTATCTGGCTTTCCTGGACCCGCCGAAGGAAACCACCAAGGAGGCGGTTGCCCTCTTAAAGGACCACGGCGTGGCGGTAAAGGTCCTGACCGGGGACAACGACACAGTGACCCGCTTGGTTTGTTCCCAGGTCGGCATTGACGCTGAAAAGATTTTATTGGGCGGGCAAATTGAGGCCATGGGCGACGGGGAATTGGCGGAAGCCGTTGAAGGATGTTATGTGTTCGCCAAACTTTCCCCCTCGCAGAAGGAACGAATCATTAAGGCCATGCATCAGAAGGGGCATGTGGTCGGGTATTTGGGGGACGGCATCAACGACGCGCCAGCCCTGCGGGCATCAGACGTGGGCATTTCCGTGGATAACGCGGTGGACATCGCGAAAGAATCCGCCGACATCATCCTTCTGGAACAAAGCTTGCTGGTGCTGGCGGACGGGGTTTTGGAGGGCCGCAAGGTTTTCGGAAATATCATCAAATACATCAAGATGGGGGCCAGTTCAAACTTCGGAAATATGTTTTCGGTCCTCGGAGCCAGCGCACTTCTTCCTTTCCTGCCCATGCTGCCAGTGCAAATTCTCATTCAGAACCTGCTTTACGACGTTTCCCAGACCGCCATCCCCCTGGACCGGGTGGACGAGGAATATCTTTCCCGGCCCCGGAAATGGGAAATCGCCGATATCGGCCGCTTCATGCTTTTCATCGGTCCTGTCAGTTCCATCTTCGACTACACCACCTTCGCTTTAATGTGGTTTGTCTTCGGGGCCAACAGCCCCGAAAGACAATCCCTGTTCCAGTCCGGTTGGTTTGTGGAAGGCCTCCTGACCCAAACCCTGATCGTCCACGTGATCCGAACCAACAAGATTCCCTTCATCCAAAGCCGGGCCGCCCCGGCATTGGCTTTGACGACCTTGTGCGTTATGGCGGTTGGGATTTATTTTCCATTCTCACCTTTGGCCTCCAAAGTGGGTCTTATGGCCTTGCCTAGTACGTATTTCGGATTTATCTCCCTCACCTTGTTGTGCTATTGCCTACTCACCCAATTCATGAAAACCTGGTTTATTAAGAAGTTCGGGACACGGTAGGTCAGGGGATTCGGGCAACGGGGATGAAATTATAAAACCTTATGTTCCACCTGATTTTTTTAGGATCAGTTGGTTAACCTGTCCACGACGGGGACCCGTCGTGGACAGTCAGTAATACTGACTGTCTTATCCGAAAATGTTTCCCCAGTATTTTTTGGGCTTTCTCCCAAAGTTTTTGCGGAATGATAGGCTTGTACTTACCCCGGTAAAGTATTCCCCTCCACTGGAAAACTCCCGTATACATCCTGTTTTTCAGAATTTTATAAACGGTACTCTTGGAAAGGACCCGGTTGCTTTTCCTGACCGCCAAACCTTTTTTCCCGTACTTCTTAGTTATTTCATTGAGGGAATAACGCCCCGTTGAATAATCCCTATAAAGGAATAGATGATACGGCTCACCCTGGAATCCGGCTTAATGGTTCTCTTGCCGTCGCGCCCGGCGACGTTCTTGTAACCCAGGGGAGCGGCGGTAGGCCAAATGCCCTGCGCCGCCTTTTCAGTCATCCCTTTCTGCGTTTCCTCCGAGAGGTTATCAATGTAATTTTTAGCCATTAAAACCTTTATTCCGTGAATAAACTTTTCCGCAGATTTTGAGGCTTTTGAGACGATAGAACCTTCCTTGGAATATATTCATCAGCCTTATAACCGTTCAATTTTGGACGCCGTAATTTTTAACCTCACCCATGATCGCCTCTTTAGTAAGTCCTTTCGGCTGGTTGTTTGCAGGGACAAGGACCAGGCCGCCAACTTCATTCCTAAGATCAAGGCAAGGGTGAAGGACAAAGAAAAGTGGTTTGTCGGCTATTACGACATGGCCGTTAAAGAACCCTTTTCAAAAATATGGTTTAACCTGGCCAAGGCTTAAAACCTTCAACGAAAGATTTTCCCATTGGAGCTATTTTATTTCGGCTCCAACTCACTCAAAGCTGAGGTCTTGGTAATTGACGGTGAAATGGCTTTGTTTTGAAATATTGGGTCTGAATCTTTTCGAAGTAATGATCCAGATCATGTTTGCGGGAATCTCCTCTGAGTAAATTAGACACAAAGAAGAAGAGGGAGGCCGTCATGGCAAAAAAAATTGTGGACCTAATAAAAACTAAATTAAACGAATGGATTACCGAGCCCGTAGGGGATGTGGGGATTGTGACCGATTCCGCCAAAACTGAATTGAAACAACCAAATAAATCGTTCAAGGTTCCCACGCCCGGCAAGTTCATTAAAAGCACCCGGGGCCGGGGCGATAAAAGGGAAATCCCCCATCCCATTGTGGAGTTTCATCCCCGAGGTGCCGCCGGACGCCGAGAGGTTAGGGGTCCCCAAAGCGCGCACAAAGCCACTATGCCGCATAAAGGAAATCATCCCCGATATCCAAAGTAGGGGCGAAATATGAAATGTGAAATTAAAAAATTATCAACCGCCGCTTCAGCAGCCACGGAACCGAACAATGAAGACGCGGAAAATTTCAAGTCCTCACAGATGTTTGGACCAGTTCGCGAAACTGAAGGAATTTTAAAAAGAAACAGTTTATGCCCTAAGTCATAGTCCTTTTCTTCCTTCAGGTTCATTCTAGTAAGAACCAAGAAGGAGGGGATTGATGAAAATCAACACACCCAAGAGAGAGCCTCTTTCACCGAAAAAGGTTAGATCCATCAATCCTTTTTTTCGTTCAGCCCTTAAAAGCTTATTTTTAAACCGATCCCTATTTGATCGAATTGATAAATTAAAACGAAAAGGTGCCTGAATGCCCTCGGTCCTTACCTTCAATGCGGAAAATTGGAACCGGCAAGTTTTACAGTCCGTTAGGCCGGTTTTGGTTGATTTCCGTGCTCCTTGGTGCATGGCCTCGGTTCTTCAAGACAAAAGTCTAAGTGAAGCCTCCGAAGAATTTAGAGAGGCCATGAAAGTCGGCGTTCTCGATGTTTCCAGTTATACAAACGAAGCGGTGGCCTACCGAATCCACGTTCTACCGACCCTTGGACTTTTCGACAAAGGCAAACATTTGAAATCCTATACGGGAGCCCGGCGAATGGAAGAATTGAAAGCCCGATGGCTTCCGTCATTACAAAAGAAGTTGTGACATGTCCGTGAAATCGAACCCCCTCTATAAACCTTTCCAACTGAAGTCGTTAAGACTGAAAAACCGTTTTGTCATGGCCCCAATGACCAGAGGGTTTTGCCCCAATGGGATTCCAACTCCCGAGGTGGCGGCCTACTATGAACGGCGGGCTCGGGGTCATGTCGGTCTTATTATTTCGGAGGGGACGGTCGTCAACCGCCCTTCTTCCTCCAACCAGCGGGACGTCCCTCACTTTTACGGGAACGAATCCTTGGACGGTTGGAAAAAAGTGATCGACGGCGTCCATGAATCAGGGGGAAAGATGGCCCCGCAGATCTGGCACATGGGCATCGGGAACCCCCAGGTTCAGGCAGGCTGGAGCCCCGATTATCCCTTTGAGGGGCCATCTGGTATTTATGGGACCGGCGCGCACGGCGGGGTCGCCATGAGCGAAAAGGACATTCAACTCACTATTAAAGCCTTCGCCGATGCCGCCGCGGACGCCAAGAAGCTGGGTTTTGACACAGTCGAGATCCACGGTGCCCACGGCTATCTCATCGATGAGTTTTTCTGGGACGTCACCAATAAACGTCAAGATGCCTATGGGGGTAAAACTTTGCCGGAACGAAGCCGTTTCGCCGTTGAAGTCGTCCAGGCGATCCGTCTCGCGGTGGGGGATGATTTCCCTATCATCTTGAGGATCTCCCAATGGAAGCCCATGGATTACCAATTTAAATTGGCCAAGGATCCAAAGGAGATGTCCGAATGGCTCGTCCCCCTCGCGGAAGCGGGCGTCGACATTTTTCACTGCTCGCAACACCGGTTTTGGGAGCCGGAATTTCCCGGTTACGACCTCAATTTCGCCGGATGGGCCAAAAAGCTGACCGATAAAGCGACTATCACGGTGGGTTCAGTGGGGCTGGATCAAGCCTTCATATCCTCTTTTAAGGACAAAAACGCCCATGCCACTTCCCTTGATGAGGTCGTCCGGCGTTTGGAAAAAAAAGAATTCGATCTTGTGGGTGTGGGGCGGTCCCTCCTGACAGATCCCGAATGGGTTCAAAAGGTGGAAGCGGGCCGGTTCTCCGAATTACTCGGATTCAATAAGGAAGACTTGAAACGGTTGACTTAAAGGAGGCCTTCAATGGATTACATACGTCTTGGCAACACGGGTTTAAAAGTGTCGCGCATCTGTTTGGGTTGCATGAGTTTCGGCAACTCCAAGACCGGGACCCTTGCCTGGGCCCTAGGAGAGGAGCAAGCTAGGCCGATCATTCAAAAAGCCCTCGAAGGGGGCCTCAACTTCTTTGATACCGCGAATGTTTACTCCGCCGGTACAAGCGAGGAGATCACGGGCCGGGCCCTGAAGGACTTTGCCAAGCGGGAGGAAGTGGTCCTGGCGACCAAAGTCCATGGTGGCATGGGACCGGGCCCCAACCAGCACGGCCTATCGCGGAAGGCTATCTTGCAGGAAATCGACCACAGCTTGAAGCGGCTGGGAGTGGATTATGTGGACCTTTACCAAATCCATCGGTTCGATCCGGAAACACCCATGGAGGAAACCCTGCAAGCCCTGCATGACGTGGTTCGAGCGGGCAAGGCCCGATACTTGGGAGCTTCCTCCATGCATGCCTGGCAGTTCACCAAAATGCTTGACCTGGCCGAGAGGAACGGATGGACGAAATTCGTCAGTATGCAGAACCACTACAACTTGATCTATAGGGAAGAAGAGAGAGAAATGATGGGCCTCTGCCGGGCGGAAGGGATCGGGGTAATCCCCTGGAGTCCCTTGGCGCGTGGGCGCGTGGCCCGTCCCTGGGGCGAAGTCTCTACGGCGCGGGCGAAGAACGACCCTTTCAGCCACAATCTCTACGGTCCAAGCCTGGAATCCGACCGCCAGGTGGTGGAACATTTGGCCGTTTTGTCCAAAAAGCGCGGACTGCCTATGGCCCAAGTGGCCCTAGCCTGGCTGATGGGCAAGCCGGGTGTCACCGCTCCGATCCTCGGTATCACCCAACTCCGACACTTGGAAGAGGGTTTGGCTGCATTGTCCGTGAGGTTAAGTGAAGAAGAGATCAAAGGGTTGGAGGAGTCCTATATTCCCCACGCTATTGCGGGTTTTAATTAATTGCTGAAGGCGGTCAGTGGTAGGCGGAGTCGTTTGGGGCAGTTAAATTAATACAAGGAGAACGTCCATGAAACGAATCATTCTTTTGTTTTTGGTGTTGTTCATACCGACCCTGGCCGCCGTGGGTGCGCATACCCGGAGTGTGGGAGGGTCTGGCGCCGGTAGATTGGGTGGGGGCTTTGGGGGCGGCCATGCGGCACGCCAGCCGGTCTTCATCAATATGACTCGGCCTTCCAGCGGGGGTTTTAACCGAAACTTCCCGTCGCAACAAAGTTACCAAGGGGTTAGCCGCCAACCCTCCTATGGACGAATTCAAATGGATTCCTCGGGCAATAACCGCGGAACAGAATTTAAGTCTTATTCGAGCCCCGGATTGCATACTTCAGTTTCCATCCATCATCACCCCTATAGTCCGGGGTACGTGCGAAAGAAACTCCAGAAAATCGGGGTCAAAAATGAACCCAGTTACGTAACCGACCGGTCGGAAATCATCCACACCGACCGGGCCCATTCAAGTATTGGCTTTCCCCAGAGGGGACCGGATCATCATCCCCTTTCGGCCAAGGCATATTCCTCTAGGCAATTCAATGACCCGGCGATCCGTAAACAAATGGCCCTGGTGTCGGGCCCGAATTGGCGCTCCCGTTTAGACGGGTTCAACCGCACCGAATTCCAACACGATCATTACTATTGGCATTCCGGCGTCGGGTTTAACTATTGCCATTACATCGATCATTCGGGTTATCACTGGTGGGGTTGGTATCGGGGGAATCACTTTTTCTGGAACCGTTATTTCGGAGGTCGCTGGTGGTGGTACGATTTGGACTTCGACCGCTGGTGCTTTTGGAACGAAGGCTTCTGGTGGTGGCAGGACCCCTACCATGTCGGGGATCTTTATGTTTACGATGACGTTACCTACATCCCCAGCAATTCGGCCAATGATAAGGTCGTAATGCAAAGTTCCGATGGGATAAGTTTTCATAGCTACACCAGCCCTGACGGAACCCGGTTGGTAAAAGTGGTAACCGACACCCAAGATGCCTTCCTCTACGACACGGCAAATCCTCCAACCTTCAAGCCTATCTACTTGGCCTCAGGAGTCCAAAACGTGGAATTTTCCGATACCAGCCAAGGGCGGCCCTTGGAAATCATCCTAAAACTCAGCGACGGCTCCTTTGACGTGTTAGATGGCCAGGGGATTCCCTACAGCCCGGGCGTTACGGACGACGGACAAAACGGAACACCGGAAGGACACTAATCACCGGTTTCCCCAACTACAGGGGGACATATGACTTTCTTTTTATGAATTATGAAAGCCAGAGGAATCATGAACAGCGAAATCAAGAAAAAACCACCATCACCCTTTCGGGCGGCTCTCGGGGGCCTTAAAGAAATTTCACTCCCCAAACCGGATCAAGAGGGTGGCAAATCGGTCCTAGCCTCTTTAAAGCGAAGGAGGACAGATCGGAACATCACCAGCACAAAACTCTCTCCGCGAATGTTGTCCAATCTACTTTGGGCAGCTTGTGGAATAAACCGCAAAACGGGTCCTTTTGGATTTCCGGGAAGAACGGCGGCTTCAGCCAGCAATTCACAGGAAATTGAACTTTACGTTGCCTTGCGGAAAGGAATTTACCTTTATAACCCCGTGTCCCATTCCCTTTTGCCGGTCGTCGCCGGGGATTTAAGGAGCATGGCCATTGGAAGTGGTCAAGGCAAGATGGGGGAAAAGGCTCCTGTAAGGTTGATCTATGTGGTTGATATCGACAAATTCAAAAAGGCCGGATTCCAGGAACCCGGCTTGTGGGATCCGGAAACGCAAAAGGCCTATTACTATGTCGACACGGGCCTGATAGCGGGAAATGTCTATCTGTTTGCAGCTTCAAAAGGCTTGGCCGCCTGGTTTCACAATTGCGACAAAACCGGCCTTGCCGCCCAGTTAAAGTTAAGGCCAACCCAAAGGGTTCTTTTCGGCCAGACTATTGGTTACCCTTCCCCATAGTATTGGATTTCATAACATGACGGACGTCATAACTACCGGGAGGTGAATTCTTTATCCTGACAATGAAAATGATTTAGAGGAGGACCGACATGAAAAAAATAATATTCCTTTTAATTTCAACCTTTCTTGTGATACCAACTCTGGCGGATGATTTGCAACCCGAAACATCCGAAAAAGCCATCAAGGAATACCAGGATTTTTGGAAGACTGATTCGATCGATTCGATGAACCATGTTGTTTGGAAGCTTTATGTTTTCCGCGCGATCCCGCCGAGGGCAAATCCTCAAGGCGCCCTAGAGTATATCATCGCCGGATTAACGCCCTTTCCCAAGACCAGTTATCACGTCGGGCTTAAAATCAACCAGTTTTATAATTATTTAAAACCCATCCCCAAACGAGGTGATGTTGTTGTGGTGTCGGGAAGAATTTTAAATCGCAGAAATTACATTTTGGCGCTCCCCAATAAGGATGTTCCCATCAAAATGCTTACCATGGATTTAGACGGGGCGATCAGCCTTCCTCAAGAGCATTTTGACCCATTGGCAGCACCCACTTCAAGTGAGAGTGGCACCCCGTCGGTATTGCCCGGGTCTGTTCCAAAGTAATATTTTTTTTTAAAAAAATAGCGGGCTAGGGTTGGGTTTTAGGTGGGTAAAGAAATCGGCGATGTTTGCGATTTCACGAAATGATTTTAGGGGTTTATGATGAAAATCAAAAGAATCAGGAAAGTTTACCACGGGATGAAAAAGACCGGTTTTTCTGAAAAGGGAACCGTCTTCCTGAAGCCGGGGCTTTTAAGCAGGCCCCATTCGGTTTCAGTTAACCCCTTGTTTCGTTTGGCCCACCGGGTCCAAATCCAATTCATTTTTTCTAGTTACTAGGAGGACAAAAAGGGCTGATATCCAATCCTTTCTAAGCGAAGATAGATCATAAGTCCCAACCCCTCTTTGTTGCAGAATATTCGAGCATAGACATAAAACAGGATTGTTGCGGGGGTAACTATGTCGGTTAAATTCTTTAAGAGAAATTTACTTTTAAATTTTTTTTCCAAAGATAAACACATCCGTTTTTCCATTTTTCCTGCGATTTTAACCTTCGGTTTTTTATCTATTACTTGCCCTTCCGAACTCCACGCCCTCATTTGCCCTCCGCTCACGGTGACTCCAACCGCGACAACCACACCCACCGGGACTTTTTATACCCTTACCCCCACCATCACCCTCACTCCGACCCAAACCCCCACGGGCCTGGGCCAGATCAACGTGTCCTCCTTGGGCGTGGTGAACCCCCTGACCCAACCCCCCGGTACGGCTGTGACGTTAGTTTTTAATCTTACCAACAACCAGTGGATGCCTTTTGACGTGTCTTCCATCCAATTCCAGGCCTCGGGAACGGGCAATGACGCGGCGGGAATTTCCGGAGTGGACCTATATCTTTTAACAGGGAATTATTACATTAGCACTTTCGGCCCCGTCATATTTGTTTCCACGGGGTTGCAGCATTTAGGGACGGCTAACTATGGAACGGACGACGGGCAAATCGTTTTTTCCGGTTCACCCCTCTTGACCGTCCTCGACAATGACCATGCGACCCTTTATTTGGTCTACCATTTTTCAAATACTGCGCCCCTAGGGACATATCAAGCGACCATTCCAAATGGGGGTGTCCAGGGGAACATCTCCTGCATTGACTCCAATAACCTGATGGATTTGAACTTGCCCCAAACCAGCCAGGCCATCACCATCGCCAATTTTTCTTTCAGCCCCACCCCGACCTATACGGCCACCCCTACGGCCACCGGAAATGGGCCCTGCTACCTCATCGTGCATACCAACCCTTGCCAATTATTCGCCACCCAGACGGCGGCCACAACCACAACCCCGGTGGTTTCCCCGGCGCCACCTACCAATACGCCGACATCCACGCCGACGAATTCTTCCACCAATTCGCCAACCCAAACTCCCACCAACTCACCTACCCATTCGCCCACGCCCAACTTTACGGATACTTCAATCAATACCGCCATGCCCACTTCCACCGGAACGGCCACTCTCACCCCGACAGATTCGCCGACGAACAGTCCGACCCCAACCCCGACCAACTCATCCACCAATACGCCGACGAACAACCCCACTTCAATCCCAACCCTGACTCCGACCAATAGTCCCACACCCACGATTACGAACACTGTTACCAACAGCCCGACCTCTACTCCCACTAATACCGGGACCGTTACACCTACCAACACGGCCACGAATACTCCCACCAAAACTCCCACCCTTACGCCCACAAATACCCCCACCAATAGTTCAACGATGACTCCCGCGAATACATCAACGGCAACACCATCGTATACTCCTTCATTAACTACAACGAATTCGCCGACCAACAGCCCAACTAATAGTTTTACCCAAACGCCAATTCCGACATCCACGAACAGTTTAACCCTCACCGCGACCAACAGCCCGACATTGACCCCCACCGATTCTTTAACCTCTACGCCTTCCCATACCCCGTCGCCCACTTCAACGAATACACCCCTCTCAACCGCTACTTTGACACGCACAAATACTCCGTCGGTGACCGGCACTTCTACGGCCACTCCAACCCAGGCTGTTACCGGCGTGGTCATTGGGTTACCCTATCCCAATCCCTCCGGTCCCGGACCAGTTCTCATCCCAGTGAAGGTCCCTGCGGGTTCCACGGTGGAATGGAGCGTTTTCACGAAGGCCTTCCGGAAGATTTTGGATGTTTCCAATCCTATTTCAGGCGGCAGTGCGATTCTCGTTTGGAACCTGACGGACGCCTGGGGAAGACCAGTGGCCAATGGGCTTTACTATTTGAGGATTCGAGTTGCCGGTTCAGTCAAGACCGTAAAAATCCTAGAGGTCCTTGTTCTCCGTTAATAGAGTTTCACCAAACCAATCGTCTGTACACCACGGGGACCCATCGTGGACAGACAAAATGGAAAATGGTGGCCTGACCCTGTTTTTCTATTTACAAAGCC
>CAZHFP010000038.1:8600-20509 GCA_964531065.1 uncultured bacterium | reverse complement strand
GTCCTGCGCTTAAAACAGGGATTCGGCCGGTTGATCCGGACCGCCACCGATGTGGGAACAGTGACCCTGCTCGACCCGAGGGTGACCACTGAGAGGTGGGGAAGGGTTTTTTTGAGCGCCCTACCCGAATGCGAGGTCGTGTACTTGTCGAAACCGGGAACCCCGGAAAAGAGCCAAAAGACTAAAAGCGATTTAACCACGAAGGGCACGAAGCCGCCAAGAAAGACTAATTGAATCCTGGGATGTTGCGGATAATCCGCTTTAGGTTGTTCTTGTTGCCCTTCGTGTCTTCGTGGTAAGAAATGTTTTTTTATTTATTGGTTTGCCTGTAAAATAACATTATGCCCCGTTCCAAAACCACCGTGACCAACCAGCCCCCCCGGGAATCCCCGGAAGAAGTCCGTATGATGAATCCCGAAAAGGCCGGGGATGATTTGGAACCGACCCTTAGGCCCCAGCACCTGTCCGAATATGTGGGGCAGACTGCCTTGAAGGATTCCCTCCAGATCACCTTGACGGCCGCTCAGAAACGTAAAGAAGCCCTGGAACATCTTTTGCTTTCCGGCCCTCCGGGCCTGGGAAAAACCACCTTAGCCACGATCATCGCCAAGGAGATGGGCGTCAATATCAAGACCACCTCGGGTCCGGTTATTGAAAGGGCCGGCGACTTGGCGGCGCTTTTAACCAATCTCCAGCCCTACGATCTATTGTTTATCGATGAGATTCATCGTCTTCCGCGGATTGTCGAGGAGGTCCTCTACCCCGCCATGGAGGATTTTGAATTGGACATCATGATCGGAAAGGGGCCGACCGCCAGGGCCATCCGGCTGTCTCTTCCTCCTTTTACTTTGGTGGGGGCCACGACCCGGGCGGGCAAGGTCAGCGCCCCGCTTCGGGACCGGTTCGGCCTTTCTTACCGGCTCGAGTTTTATAATCCGGAAGAACTTACCGATATTCTGAAACGTTCGGCCCAGGTATTGAAAATCACCCTGTCATCCGAAGGGGCGGAAGAAATCGCCCGGCGCTCCCGCGGCACGCCCCGGCTGGCCAACCGCCTGCTGAAAAGGGTCCGGGATTTCGCCGAGGTGAAACGCAAGGGATCCATCGACAGGGAAGTGGCGGATTCCGCCCTCAAGCTTTTAGAAGTGGATTCGTTAGGGTTGGACCGGATGGACCGCCGGATCCTCTCGACCATCATTGAAAAGTTTTCCGGCGGGCCGGTGGGAATTGAAACCATGGCCATCGCGGTGGGTGAGGAGCCGGATACGGTGGAAGATGTTTATGAGCCTTTCCTGGTTCAACTGGGATTCCTACAACGCACCTCTGCCGGACGCAAAGCCACGGTACTAGCCTACCGGCATTTAGGGATTGCCCCGCCGGCCGGAGCCCAAGGGAGTCTTTTGTGAGCGCCTCCAAACATGGATTGAAATTATCAGAAATGCTCTTGTACGGAGTCATTACCCTCTTAGGCGTGGCCATCGGGCTGGTGTTTCCCCTAATGAACGGCCTTAAAACGGGAAATCTTCTTTGGTTTTATGTCATTTGTGTTTTGGCGGGGATCGGCGCGGCGGGCCTCATCCTATGGGTGGTCCAGAAAATAGTATTGAGCCCCCTGGAGGAATTTCTGGACGCGATGGAACAGGCTGCCCAAGGCAACTTGAACGTGTCCATTAAGGGAAAATATATCGGGGATTTTCAGGCCCTGGCCCAGCATTTTAACCTGATGCTGGAATCGCTCCGCTTATCGGTGGCGCAATTGAAGACCAGCTCGCAGGAAACCCTCCACTTGGCCGAACAATTGACTCAAACCATCCAGCAGATGCACGGAGCCACGGAGGAGGTTTCGTCCACCATCCAGAACATTTCCAAGGGTGCGGAAGAGCAGGCGCTCAAGGTCCAGGAAGCCTTCAATATCATCGACAAGATGGCGGGCAACATCCAAGTTTCCGCCGAGCTGTTGAGTAATTCGGAAAAGGTCGTTTCCCGATCGAAGAACGCCTCGGCCGCGGGAAGCCTAGCCGTACAAAAAACCACCCTCCAAATGAACGCCATTCATCAAGTGGTTCAGAATTCCGCCAGGGAAGTCACCGAGCTGGGCACCCGGTCGAAGGCCATCGGCAAGGTCGTGGAAGTCATTACCCATATCGCCGACCAGACCAATCTTCTGGCTCTGAACGCGGCTATCGAGGCGGCCCGGGCGGGGGAATACGGCCGGGGTTTCGCCGTCGTGGCGGAAGAGGTGAAGAAACTGGCCGATGGCTCGGCGGAAGCCGCCAACCAAATTGGAGTCATGATCCGGGACATCCAGAAAGAAATTTCAACGGTCGTCACCACGATGAGCGCGGGCGCGGAAAAGGTGACCGAGGGCTTGACGGTGGTGGCGGAAGGCGGGGGAGCTTTAAAGGAAATCCAATCGGCTTCCGATGAGGTGGCGAACCAGGTCCAAGAAATATCAAAGTCATTTGAAAGCCAGGCGGATCAGGCTGGGA
The DNA here is from genome assembly GCA_964531065.1 of uncultured bacterium. GTDB lineage: Bacteria > Oederibacteriota > Muellerivitia > Muellerivitales > Muellerivitaceae > PALSA-1180. The sequence goes on along the minus strand of CAZHFP010000038.1, from coordinate 18,020 downwards.
AAGTCGTCGAAGCCATTACCAATATCGTGGCGGTTTCCGAGGAAAATGCTTCCGCTACCGAGGAAATTTCGGCCTCGACCGAGGAATTAACCGCTTCCATGGAATCCATGGTGGCGGCCGCCAAACAGCTCGAAGGCGTGGCGCAAAGGTTGAAGGAAGCCTCGGCCAATTTCAAGGACTAAAATGTAACTTCGGGATTGATTTGAATTTCATCAATGACAACCAATGTCACGCGGGCAAAACAAACGGTTTCATAGGGGCGGGTCTCAGACCCGCCCCTACGACCGCTGGATCGGGAAAATCCGTCTAATTCTTTCTTTTTATGGTATAGTTTCACGGCGTCGGGAATGATTTTCGCGTCCAAAAAGTTCTTGAAATTTTTTTAAAAATTAATATATTTTTTCCCTGGCGGTCCTTTTGGGGTCCGCCGCCCGTCTAAAAGACCGCTCGTTAAACTATTTAGAAGGTTCTAAGATATGATCGAAGTCAAAGACCTGGTCAAAACGTACGGCGCCCTCGCGGCGGTGGACCATGTTACCTTCTCGGTTCCAAAGGGAACCATCCTGGGACTTTTGGGGCCCAATGGCGCGGGCAAAACAACCACCATGAGGGTTTTAACAACCTCCCTTGCCATGACCAGCGGTAAAGTGACCTTGGACGGCTATGATGTGGCCGAGGCTCCCCACGAAGTGCGCAAGCGCATCGGTTATCTTCCCGAAGTTCCCCCTATCTATGGCGATATGAACGTGATGGATTACTTGAAATTCGTGGCTGAGATTAAAGAAATTCCCGCCGACAAAAAGACCAACCGAATCGGAGAAGTTCTCGAAATGTTGGACCTGGAAAAGATGAGCCGGCGTTTGATCGGGCATCTATCCCTGGGGTTCCGGCAAAGGGTGGGCTTGGCCCAGGCCCTTTTGCATGATCCGGATGTGCTGATTCTCGATGAGCCAACCCGAGGCCTGGATCCGAAGCAGATTCTTGAGATCCGTAAGTTGATCAAGTCCCTCAGCGGCCGCAAAACCATCATCCTTTCCACCCATATCCTGCCGGAAGTTTCATCCACCTGCGATGACGTGGTCATTATCGACCAAGGCAAAGTCGTTGCGGCCGATTCGGTGGAAAATCTTTCCCAAAGACTCGCGGGCGGGAAAACCCTGGAAGTGGAAGTGAAGGGACCTTCCGCGGAGGTCGAAAAGGCCCTGCAGAAAGTGGAGGGTGTGGCCGGCTTAAAGACGGTGGGCAAGGAAATCAGGGGCCTTTGCAAATTTGAGGTTGTCACCGATGGTTCGACCCAGGCCCGGGAAGCCCTCTTTCAGTGCGTGGTGAAAAACAAATGGGTGCTCTATCAATTAAACCCCCTGGGACTGAGCCTGGAAGACGTCTTCTTGAAATTAACCACCAAGGATACGATTAATGAACGCCAATAAAATTTGGGCCATTGCCCGCAAGGATATCGGCCATTATTTCGCCTCGCCGCTGGGTTATGTCGTTCTCGCGGTGTTTTTCCTGGTGACGGGTTTTTTCTTTTCACTCATTGTGGAGCAAACCCGCAGCGCCAGCATGATTCCGGTATTCCAAAACACGGTGATCATCCTTTTATTCATCACGCCCATGATCACCATGCGGCTTTGGTCGGAAGAAGAGAAAAGCGGAACGGCTGAACTTTTAAGGACCTCGCCCTTAACCGCCTGGGAAATTGTGCTGGGCAAATATCTGGCGGTTTGCTTTTTCTTCTTAGTGATGCTGGGATCAACCTTTATTTATCTTCTGATCCTCATGGTGGCGGGAAATCCGGACCTGGGCCCGGTTTTCGCCAACTATATGGGTTATGGCCTTTGCGCGATGGCGTTTTTTTCCATCGGCTTGTTCGCCTCAACCTTGAGTGAAAACCAGATTGTCTCGGCGGTCATCACTTACGGCATCCTGCTCATTCTTTGGGTGTTGGAGGCGGCGTCCGGCAGCGCCCAAGGCTCGCTAGGCGATATTTTTAAGTACCTTTCGATCTTCGGCCATCTGGACGACTTTTTTAAAGGCGTCATTGATTTAAGTCATGTTTTTTATTTCTTGAGCCTTATATTCGTCAGCCTTTTCTTCTCCGTTAAAGTCCTCGAAAGTAAGAGGAGCTAACCCGTGAAAATCCAATCCCTGTTTCTTCAAATAAGGTCCGCCAATGAAGCCGTTCTGGGCGTGGGAATGCTGCTGTTGGCCGGTGGTTTTTTCTCCTTCCTCATCATGGGCACGGCCAATTGGTGGAATATCACCCTGGTCGTTTTAGGGGTGCTGGTCCTCAGCCTCTTTCTGGCGGCGAATCTGGCCCAAGTGAAAGCCGTCGGTAAAAAAAGATCCACGATGGTCCAAGCCAACCTGGCGCTGGTCGCCGTGGCCATGCTGGGAATTGTCGGAGGATTAAATTATGTTGTTTCCCGCCACCCGGTCCGTTTTGACATGACGGCCAATAAGTTTTACACCTTGTCCGACCAAACCCTGGAGGCGCTCCGGAAACTAACGCAGGACGTCAATGTCACCCTTTTCACTTCGCCCAAACGTTCCAGCGCGGAAATCCAGCGGGCCCAGCAGCTGCTGGAGGAGTACGCTAAAAAGTCCGGAAAGTTCAAACTCAAGATCATTGACGGGGATAAGAACCCGACCGAGGCCAAGCGGCTGGGAATCCACGAATACAATACGGTTGTTTTTGAGAGCGGCGATAACCGAAAGGATGTCCTCCAGCGGGATTACGTGACCTACGCCATGGGCCAGGGACGCCAGCCCACGCCGAAATTCCAAGGCGAAGGCGCTTTTACGTCCGCTCTGGTCAAGATGGGCGATACCACCCACCTCACTTTTTATTTTACCCAGGGCCACGGTGAAAAGGATTTCAACAATCCCCAGCCCGAGGGCATGAACACCTTCAAGGACATGCTGGAGAAGGAAAACTTCACGCTTAAAACACTCAATATGCTGACCGGCGGAAAAATTCCCGAGGACGCCTCGGTCATCGCGGTGATGGGGCCGACCAAACCTTTTCAACCTGGGGAAGCGGCCCTCCTTAAAGATTACCTGCAAAAGGGCGGCAAGATGGTCCTTTGCGTGGACCCGTTGGTTAAGACCGGATTAGAATCCCTGCTGAAGGATTACGGCGTCAAATTAGGAAACGACGTTGTCGTGGACCAGACCAGCTACGCCTATCCGGATGTCCGCTCCCTCATTCCTCAATATGGGTTCTCTCCGATCGTGGAGAAGTTGTCAGACAATCACGTGGCGACCATCATGCCCTTCAACCGCAGCGTCCAGAAGGTGGATCCGGTTTTAAAAAATGTCACCCAAAACGTTTTCATGAGTACGACCGATAAGGGTTGGGGGGAGACGAATTTGAAAGATAAAAATCTCCATTATGACGCGGGAGTGGACACGAAGGGCCCGGTTCCTGTCGCCATGGCCTGCGAGTGGACAAACCCGGAAAACGCGGCCCAAAAAGTCAGGCTGGTGGTATTCGGCAACTCGAATTTTTTCACGAACCAATTCCTGCAGGGGCCGGGCAACCTGGATGTGGCTTTGAACAGCTTCAGCTGGGCCGCGGTCGAGGAAAACAAAATCTCGATTCATCCCAAGGAAGAGGATGAAAGGGTCCTGACCCTTTCGAATGTGGCCGCGAACCTGATCAAATATCTGACGGTTTGGATCATGCCCCTCACCGTTTTGCTGGTGGGCGGCATCATTTGGTACCGCCGCCGATCGCTATGAACCGAAATTCATTTTCTTTAATTATCAATTATAAGAATTCGGCTCTATACCGACCTCATTGGATGTTCGTGGGAAGGTCGGCATGAAAAATTCCAAGACCCTTCTTGTTTACGCCGTGGTAGCGGCCCTCTTGGGTGGTTACATCTATTTTTTCGAACGAGGACCCGTTAAAGGTAAAAAAGATGAGGAAAAACCGTTAAAGGTTTTTGACCATTTTGTCGCCGACGACATCACCCAAATCCATTTGGAAAATCTAGCCACCACGGTCAACGCTCAAAAGAGCCCCATCGACATCCAAAAAGATGAAAAAGGAACTTGGCAGATCGTCTCGCCCAAACAACTGCCGGCCGATGAAACCATGGTCCGGACCCTTTTGTCAGGAGTGGGGGATTACACGCCCGATTCCAGCGTGGACAATCCCGCCAACCTCGCCGATTTCGGCCTGAAGACTCCAAGAACCCGCTCGGTTTTTAAAACCAAAGGCGGGACTTCTTTCGAGATCCTCGTGGGGGATAAAAACGCCGCTGGTAGTTCCAATTATGTCCAGGCTTCGGGCAAAACCGCCCTTTTCCTGATTCCCTCCGGTTCGGTGGAAAGCTTAGGGAAGACCGTTGATGATTTTAGGGACCACAATTTCGTGAAAACCGACCTAGTCCTGGCCAAAAAAGTCCGCGTGACGCGAGGGGCTAAAGTTTTCGAGTTTGAAAAGGACAAGAATAACACTTGGAATATCACCAAACCTATCGAGGAAAAAGCTGAAGAGTCGAAAATAAGGGACCTGCTCAACAACGCCAACGGCCTTCGGATTGAGAGCTTTGTGAGCGACAAGGCGGCGAACCTGTCGGCCTACGGACTGGCCAAGCCCCACGCGAAAATGGAAATCTGGCCCGCTGACGGAGGCCCCTCGAAGGCGATCCTGCTGGGTAAGAAAAAGGACAAAGGAGGTCTCTTTTACGGCAAGACGGAAGATCTGCCGGCGGTTTATTTGGTGCAGGATTATTTTGAAAAAGCCACCGATATTAAAGCTTCTGATTTCCGGGATAGGTCGGTTATGAAATTCGACGCGGGGGCCGCGCAGACCCTTTCCGTCAAGCGGGGCGCCCAACAAACGGTTTACCAAAAATCCGACAAGGGCCTATGGACGGCCCCGGGCCGGGCAAACGCCAACGACGAGGGCGCCAACATTGCCAGCCAGCTTTCTTCCACGACGATTCTGGATTTCGCGGCCAAGGACGCTGTTACCGGATTGGCGGAGCCTTCGGTTGTAGTGGAAGTGACCCTGAATGATAAATCCTCCCGCCTCTTCCGTTTCGGACGAACGGAAAAAAATCAGGTTTACTTGGCCTCGGATAAGAACCGGGATGTTTACCTTGTCTCCCCCGGCATCCTTTCCCAACTGGATAGTTATTTCAGCGCGGTGCTTAACCCAAATCCCACCGTTAAAAAATAAAAGGTTACAATTTTGAAACAGTAGGGGCGAGGCAGGCCCGCCCTTACGAAAACCTTGTTTTGATCACGGCCGCATCTGCTGACAGTCCCGGTTGACGATGCTATAGTGTGCCCCATGCCCAACCCGTCCAAGGATAAACCAAGGTATATTACCGATCATCTTCTTGAGCTTCGCGACGGCTTGATTCATTCGCTGATCGCCGCCGGGATCGGGGTGGGACTGGCCTTTTGGCGTTCGGATTGGCTGTTCGCCATTCTGCTTCGGCCCTTCCGGGTTTCTTTAGCCAAATTTCCCGAAATGGCCGCCCGGGTCCAGACCCTCCAGACCCTGTCGCCCATCGAGGCCTTCATGATCAACATGAAATTGGCCACGGTGGTGGGCTTGGTTTTGGCCTCGCCTTTTATCCTGAGGGAGATTTGGGTTTTCGCCTCGCCCGCGCTGAAGTCCAACGAACGGTCCGGGATCTTGATGGTTTTTTGCTTGGGGCTCTTTTTTTTCTGCGGCGGGCTGGCCTTCGGCTATTTCGTCGTGATTCCCCTGGCGCTCCAGTTTTTAATCCATTACAACTTGGACTATCATTTTCTTCCCCAATGGACCCTGCAGGGATATTTCAATTTTGTGGTCAACTTTATCCTGATTTTCGGTCTGGTGTTTGAACTGCCTTTGGTTTTGGCGGGGCTGGTGGCCATCGGCGTGGCGACGCCTGCCTACTTGGCCCATATGCGAAAGCCCGCCATCGTCGGTATTTTTGTCCTGGCGGCTTTTATCGCGCCCAGCGCCGACCCCGTGACCCAAACGATCGTGGCCGTGCCCCTGATGGTTCTTTATGAAATAGGAATTTGGCTTTCCCATTTGGCGGTGCGAAAAAAATAGCCGGCAGGTTCCAGGTGCCAGGGAATAGGTTCAAGTTTTTACTTGAGACGCAAACCCGGGTTTTGCTGAAACTTGTCCCTTGGACCTGATGCCTTGCCCCTGGTTCGCGCGTTGACTTTTAAAAGGCAAGGGCCGATAATTTCAAGACACAAAAAATCAGCGGAGGAACGGAATGAAATTTTTTCTGGATACGGCCAATATCGAAGAGATCAAGCAGGGCGTGGCTTGGGGGCTGGTGGACGGCGTCACAACCAATCCCTCGCTGGTTGTCAAGGAAGGCGTTGATTTTCACACCCGGGTCAAGGAAATCTGCGCCGTGGTCAATGGCTCGGTTTCCGCTGAGGTGACGGCCGTTGATTTTGACGGCATGATGAAGGAAGGTCATGTGCTGGCTAAATTGCACCCCAACGTGACCGTCAAGGTTCCCCTCATTCCGGAAGGCATCAAGGCCTGCAAGGCCCTTAGCTCCGAGGGGATCAAGGTCAACGTGACTCTCTGCTTCTCTCCCTCTCAAGCCCTCATTGCCGCGAAGGCCGGGGCCACCTATATCAGCCCCTTCGTGGGCCGGCTGGATGACGTATCCCAAGATGGAATCTTGCTCATCAAGGACATCATCCAAATTTATAAAAACTACGGTTTTACCACCCAGGTTTTGGCGGCGTCGCTCCGCCACCCCATGCACGTGGTCCAATCAGCGCTGGCGGGGGCCCATGTGGGAACCATGCCCATTGGCGTCATGAAAATGCTTTTCAACCATCCTTTAACGGATATTGGTTTGAAAAAGTTCCTGGCCGATTGGGAAAAAACCAAGGAACAGATGAAGAAATAATCACGGCAGTTGACGGTTGACAGTCGGCAGTTCGCAGCTAGGCTGAGTCGAAAAGCTGTCGACTGTGGACTGTTAACGGTGAACTGGGGTATTGAATGTCTGATTTTTCATCCATGGGAAAATGGCTGTTGGTTTTAGGGCTGGGCCTGGCGTCTCTGGGGGCTTTCGTTCTTCTGGCGGGAAAAATTCCCTGGTTGGGACGGCTTCCCGGGGACATCAAAGTTGAAAAAGAATCCTTTTCCTTTTACTTTCCAGTGATGTCATGCCTTCTGTTGTCCGCGGCAGCTTCCTTCGTATTTTGGCTTATCTCCAAATTCAAATGACCCAACCGGATCATAAATATCCGATGTTACAGTTTTTACTGTGCCTTCCGTCTTCGTTGAAACTACGCCGGACAGGCTGTGGCCCCAAGGGGGCCTGGGGTGAAATGTTTTTTCTTTTGCTTTTGTCTTTCGTGTTCAGCCTTGCTGGCTGCGTGCGGATAGCCGAGGTTTCCCAAAACGTTTCCCCTTATCAGCCCCCGGCGGCCGCTTTATCCGAGCCTGTTCCCGGTCCCAGTCTTAGGCTGATTCGTGTGGCCATTGCCGTCCGCAGGCCATCGGTCCATTTGGTGTCGCCTGAAACCTTTGTCCTCTCAGGATTTCCCATGGATGGAACCCCCGTCATTCAGAAGGGGCGTAAAAGCTACCACGAGGCGACCTTGACCTCGGACCAACTCTACGCTCACAAAGCCTACATTGAGCCCTTGGGCGAGGGGGATATCCAGGTGGACGGTAAGAGCTACCGGGGTTCGATGGAAATTGTGGAAGACCTCAAGGGAACTTTGACGGTCATCAATGAATTGCCCTTGGAAGAATACGTGATGGGCGTATTAGCGGGTGAAATTCCGAGAAATTGGCCGGCGGCGGCGCTCGAAGCCCAGGCTATCGCGGCCCGGACCTTCGCGGTTCTGACCCAATCGGAAGCCAGGCGCCGGGGAGAACCTTACGATTTGGAAAATACGGCCCTGTTCCAGATGTACCAGGGGTCCGGGCTGGTGAACGACAATATCCGCCAGGCGGTTTTGAAATCCACAGATGAGATCGTCACTTACCGCTCTTCACCTATCATGGCGTTTTTTCATTCCAACTGCGGCGGGGAAACTTGCGGGGCCATGGAGGTCTGGAGCAAGAACCAGCCTTACCTGCGGCCGGTCGAATGCACCTTTGGGAATAATGGCGCTCATTTCCGCTGGCGCACTGAAATAAGGGTGAAGGATCTTGTTCGAAATCTCCGCAAGGCCGGGATGGATATCGGGGATGTGACGCGGCTTGAACCCCTATCGCGGGATGAGAGCGGCCGGATTACGGAGTTGGCCATCATGGATGAAAATGGGAAAAACCACAAAATGCGGGGATCGGCTTTCCGGATGGCAGTCGGCCCGGATGTTATCCGGAGCACCCGGTTCAACGCGTCGGTGGCGGGGGATAACGTTGTCTTTACCGGCAAGGGCTGGGGTCACGGGGTGGGTCTTTGCCAAGAAGGGGCCTGTGGGATGGCCCTGAAGGGCTACAGCGCCTTTGATATTTTGAGGCATTATTACCAGGGTATTATGGTGGAGAAGCTTAGCGATCAATTTTGAATTTTTAATTTTAAATTGCGGGTATTTCCACGAAGTGGAATTTTCATTAATTCAACATTTAAAACTCAAATTTTAAAATTCGGGAATAATCAGTTCAATTCGGTTATAAGGCGGGGAAATGAAGACTAGCCTGTTTGATTACCATTTACCTCCTGATCAAATCGCCCAACGGCCTCTTGCCAAACGCGACGCCTCCCGGCTTCTTGTCTTGGACCGTAAAACCGGGCGAGTGAATCATAGTTGGGTCAAGGATTTGCCCCAATGGCTTTTGCCGAATGATTTGATGGTTGTTAATCAAACGAGAGTCTTTCCTGCCCGGTTATTCGCCGTCAAACCGGAGACGGGAGCCAAGCTTGAAATATTTCTTTTGCGGCCCGCTTTTGAGAATTCGATCGAGGAGTGGGAAGCGCTAGTCAGTCCCGCCAAGCGGATCAAGGGCGCCCAAGTTTTGAAGTTGGAACCCAAGGGGGAAGTTGCGGTTTTGGAACCTTTGGGCGAGGGGCACTTTCTGGTGCGGATCAACCATGTTGGAAATGTCCGAAATTACTTGAATAAGTACGGCCACATTCCTTTGCCGCCCTACATCAAAAGAAAAGATGACGCGCGGGACAGGGAGCGATACCAAACCCTCTTCGCGAAAAAAGAAGGGTCGGTCGCGGCGCCCACGGCGGGGCTTCATTTTACGAAACCTCTTTTAGCAAACTTGGCTAGGCGGGGAATAAAACAAACGGCCGTGACCTTGCATGTGGGATTAGGAACCTTTCTGCCGGTTTCATCCGATGAGATCGAGGGTCATGTGATGCATCCCGAAAGGTGGGAAGTGCCATCCTCGGCCGTCGCGGCCATCGAGAAAACTCGAAAGAAGAATGGGCGAATTGTGGCGATCGGAACCACGGTTGTCAG
>CAZHFP010000038.1:0-8500 GCA_964531065.1 uncultured bacterium | reverse complement strand
AGAAAACTCGAAAGAAGAATGGGCGAATTGTGGCGATCGGAACCACGGTTGTCAGAACCCTGGAGTCGGCGGTCCAAGAAACGGGAGTTCTTAAGGCAGGCATGGATGAGACTCGCTTATTTATCACCCCCGGCTATGAATTCAAGGCCGTGGATGTCATCTTTACCAATTTCCACCAGCCCCAGTCTACGCTTCTCATGCTCATCTGCGCCTTTGCCGGACGAGACCGTGTCATGGCTGCATATGAAGAAGCAATCCGGGAAGGCTACCGGTTTCTTTCCTATGGCGATGCGATGTTGATTTTGTAAATGAGCCTTACGCCACCACCCGGATCGTCCAATAATCGCTCGAAAGTCCCGGTTGAATCAGATAGGTATAGGGCATCAAGAAATAACCCTTTAAGCCCCAACCTGTTCCCCAAGAATTGCGCACGATAAAGACTTGTTTGGCGTCATCGTAACCGACCGCCATGACCGCGTGCCCGCCAATGACCGATTCGCCGGGGGCGGGCATGGGCATCACGCCTGTCTTGGCCACCGCTGGACTTTCGAAGCTGTCATAAACAGTGAATCCAAAAACAAAAGGGTATCCCGAGGCCAGGCATCCTTTCATTTCATTGAGACTCTTAGCCACCCGTTGGTAGCTTAAGGCCCGATATTGAAGGGCGTCCTTGTAGCATTGGGGTGAGGGCTTTTGGGCGAATTTGGAAATGTTGTAAGGCCATTCGCTTTCTGGGCAGTCGCCCAACTGGCCGACGCTTTTGATCCCGTCCCTAATTTGGGCCCCACTATCCTGACTGACCGTTCCTTCCATGGCCCTTTCGTTGTAATAAATGAAAAGTCTCGAGGGCGCGAAGATGTTGGGGAGTTTTTGCTTGATCTGTTCAAATTCCACCGCCGCCCCGATGGCGTTCGCTGTACAACTGCCTAGTTGACCCTGGTTATAAACGGGCGGGCATCCGGGACGCAGATCAACTTTGGAAGGTAAAGCCATCAGGTGCATGGCGGGAGCCGAGAAGAGCTGGTCCCGGTAGTCGGGAAGATCGGGAACCCAGCCGTACCTTTTAATTTTCCTAATTCCTTTTTGATGGATGACCGTTTTCATGATTCGATCCTTTCGCGGGAGATTTTTTAAAGGAAATTAAAAACTTGAACAGGAGCATGATGCCAATCCCGTCAATGCGGGTCAAAAGGATTGTTGGTCTTGAAACGATTTATTTTAAAAACGCACAAAACATGACCATTGGATACAAAGCCGAAAAGCTATTTACCACCGGTCCCGATGGGACCACGGAGGAACAGGAAAGCAACGTCTGTAATAAAATTATGATTATCGTTTTTTAAAGAGGCCCGGGAAGAGGCGTGGGAAAGCTGTATTTGCTTTATTTTGGGCCTGTAAAAGACCCTAGAAAAACCCATCTTTCTCAGATAAGTTGTTTTTAGATGACACCTCTTCTCGATGCCCTTTAGGGCGGGGAAGACCACATAGGAAAGCCGCCATGGGAATCATCGAGCGAGAATTCAAATTGAAGGTCGAACGGGCCCGGCACCACCATCTGGCGGCCTTAATTGAAATCAACAAGGCTGTCGCCCCAAAGTGGCACCGAAATAAACTCTTGAAAGCCGCCTTAAAAGAGAAACGGGCCCTTATCGCGTTCATGGGCCGAATCCCCGCTGGGTTCCTGATTTGGACAAAGGATTTTTACAGCCACCATTTTATCGATTTGGTTTTGGTTCATCCCCAAATGCGCCGCAAAGGGGTGGCCCAGGCCATGATCAAGGCCATGGAATCCATCTGTCCCGGCAACAAACTCTTCAGTTCCACCAACCGCTCGAACAAGGCCATGCAAGAGGTTTTTCAAAGTGCGGGGTTCATCAAAGCCGGGTTCATCAGCCACTTAGATAAGGGGAACCCGGAGTGGATCTACTACAAAAAAATCGCGCCCAAGCCGGAGCCTTCAGAACGGAAAAAAATGAAACCGAGAACAAAAAGGAAGCCGCGGAGAAGACTGGGGAAGCGTAGAAAATGAGCGGCAGCCCGGAGCTTTGGGCGGTTAAGCTTTGTTGACCATCCAGGCCGAAAAATCTCTCAAGAAATTTTTAAATCCCTCTAAATGTTCCGGCGGAAAATTATATTTTGAGGGAGCGTTTTCTAAAATTTTGTCAAAGCATCCCAGCCAAATCTGGCGGGCTGACTCATCAATTTCAAATGGAAGATGACGGGACCGCATGCGGGGCGGTCCGTAGGTAATGGCGTAGAGGGGCGGCCCGCCCAGCAGCGTCACGAAAAACATGGCAGATTTTTTGGAAGCCTCTTCCATATCCCCGGGAAAAATAGGACGAAGCGTTGATTTTTCCAGTTCCTTATAGAAATCCGACAGCATTTTAAAAATGTTTTCCTCGCCCATTATCGGGTATATTTCAGGACTGGGAGAACGGCCTTGGGGGCCTCCAGGCGGGGTGTAGATGGGATGGACGCGGTTCATCGTGGCCTTTAGGTCGTATTTGAAAGGATTCTAACCCTATTTAAGGGTTAATTGCCAGGCAACTATTCGCGGGACGATGAAGTCCACCATTGGAATTCAACAGTGAAAAAAGCAAGAGCCGATTATGGGGGCCCGGTGGTGGTGTTGGGGCTTTGGGTTCTTTTTCATTTTAGGGTTCTTTTTGAGGGACATAATTTTGTTTATATGGACGCGAGTAATTTTTTTTACCCCCTTTGGAAATGGGGGGCGGATTGCTTCAACGCGGGGCATATTCCCCTTTGGAACGCCGATGCGGCCTTAGGGGTTCCGTATTTGGCGGATCCGGAAACGCTTTGCTGGTATCCGCCCAAAGTTATCTTTTACCGCCTCTTTCCCGCCGGGTTGGCTTTCAAATTTTTGGATTTAGCCCAGTACCTATGGCTGTTGACGGGCTTTTATTGGCTGGCCAAAAAGAAAGGTTTCTCAGATTCGGTTACTTTGGCGGGGTGTCTGGCGCTGGGTTTTTGCTTTGAGACGGTCGCGTTGAGTTCCTGGGCCCAATCGATGTTTTTTGCCTTCACCTGGGTTCCGTGGGTTTTTCTTTCTGCGGGATGGCTTTGGGAAGAGGGGCGCGGCGGGCTGCTTTTCTTTTCCTTTTGTTTCGCCATGCAATTGGCTTCCGGATACCCGGTTTACGCCTATCTCACGCTCTTCGCCCTATTGATGGAAATCCTTTTTGAGGAGGCGGGAAGCTTCAACTCCGAAAAAAAAGAGGTTGGTGTAAAACTTTTTCGGCTGGCCGGGGGCTTGGGTCTGGCTTTTTTGTACAACCTGGCTTGGATTTTACCTTTTATGGAGTTTATCCCCTTCAGCAACATCGCGAGACGGCTCGATCTCTCCTCCAGTTTGGGGTTTCAAAATCTGGCGACTTGGCTGAATCCATTTTTTTGCGGCCATCCCTTTTTCGACCATCAAAACACCCCTTTTTCGGCCTCCGTTTATTTTATGGGATTGCCCACAGTGGTTTTGATTTTGTGGGGGTTGGCCCGCCGCAAGATTCATTTTGTCCTTGGATTGGTCTTTTTTTCCGTTCTTGTCTTAAGTTTGGGGAAAAGCCTCTGGATCGGGGAATGGCTCAAAAGCTTTGTTCCGGGTTATCGATGGGTGGCCCGGTCGGGTTATTGGATACCGCTGGTTTGTTTTTTCGCCGCGCGGTTGATTCTGGGCGCCGCCCGGGGACTTTTGGAGGAAAAGAAAAAAAGCGGAGACCGCTGGATGTGGTTTTTTTTATCCTCGGCCGTATTTTTAGGGGCCTTCGTTCTGGGGGTTCCGTTTCAACTTTATTCCTTCTGGCTCGGCGGGGTTTTCCTTTTGACGGCGGGTTTGGATTTTATCCCTTCGCCTTGGCGCGGGTTTTTGCTGGCGCTCTCTTTTGTTTTCTCGATGGGTCCTGCGGCGCAAGGAATTCATTTCACCCTGCCTCAGACCTATTACGATGAAAAACCCCTGATCGCCGAATCCTTCTCGCGGCCCGGCCGCTTGTTTCACCCGCCTGATTTTTTGGATGAGTACAAATATGTTTCGGGACAAAATGTCGGGGATATTTATCAAAAGTTCAAGCAGGTTCTCCTTCCCAATTGGCCTCTGGAATACGGCTTGGAAGAAACGGGCGTTAATAACACCATTTTTTTAATGGAGTTTTTACGCTGGTATTACGCGCCAATGGAGGGGTCCAAGGGGGGCAGGTCGAAATTTATTAATTATTTAAACGCGAGTTATATCATTGGACGCGGAAATTTTCCGGGAGCGTTGGAGCTGAAGGGCCTGGCCCCCGTGCCCGTTTGGGCCAATCCAAACCCTTTGCCCAAGTGGTTTTCCGTGCCGCGGTGCATGATGGAAAAGGGCTGGCCAGCGGATTTTCACAAGATGGAGGAACCCGGATTTTATTTCGATCTTTTTTGTTTTGTTGAAAATGCCGCCGTGTCGGGTTCCTTCGAGAAGCGGACGGTGCGCATGCCGGTCCATGGGGAGAATCATTTAGAATTGGACGCGGGTCAGGGCGGGCGGGCTTTTTTGGTTTCAAGTGAATTGGCCTACCCGGGTTGGACGGCCACGGTGGAGGGACATGATCGGTCCTTGGAAGTGGTAAATTATAGTTTCCGCGGTTTGGAATTACGGCCGGGGGAAAGCAAGGTGGCGCTTGATTATCGGCCGATGACTTTCCGTTTAGGGGCTTTTTTATCGCTGTTAGCGGTTGGGATTTGGGCGGGGCTTTTTATGAATTTACCGCTGATGAGGAGAATAGGGCATGGCCGTTCACGAATTTAAAATTACCGCGAAAGACTCAAAAACTTCCGCCCGGACTGGCCGGCTCAAACTCGGCCATGGAACGGTGGAAACCCCCTGCTATATGCCGGTAGGTACCCAGGCTTCGGTCAAGGCCTTGTCCACGGAGGATGTGCTGGCCTGCGGGTCTGAAATTATCCTGGCGAACACTTATCACCTGATGCTGCGGCCCGGGGCCGACCTGGTGGCGAAGGCCGGAGGTCTTCACGCCTTCATGCATTGGGACAAGCCCATCCTTACGGACAGCGGCGGGTTTCAGGTATTCAGCCTGGCGGACCTGCGGAAGATCACCGAGGAGGGCGTCCAGTTCCAATCCCATCTGGATGGGAGCAAGTGGGAAATGTCGCCGGAAAGCGCCACCGCCCTCCAGCACAAAATTGGGGCGGACATCATCATGGCTTTCGATGAATGTATCCCCTATCCTTCGCCCGAGGAATATGTGGACCAGTCGGTGGAGCGGACGACCCGCTGGGCCGAGCGCTGTCTGGCGGCCCATAAAAAAAGTGGACGGGAAGGGATCCAATCCCTTTATGGTATTGTTCAAGGTTCTAATTTTCCCCATTTACGGGAAAAAAGCGCCAAGCAGCTGGTGGCTTTTGATTTTCCCGGCTACGCCATTGGGGGAGTGTCGGTGGGGGAACCCAAGGAAGTCATCTACGGCGTAGTAGAAAAGACGGCGCCTTACCTGCCGGAAAACAAACCCCGCTATCTAATGGGTGTGGGAACGCCGGAAGACCTTTGGGAATGCGTGGAACGGGGCATGGATATGTTCGACTGCGTCATGCCCACCCGCATCGCCCGAAACGGGACGGCGCTCACCCGCAAGGGGAGGCTGAACCTGAAGAACGCGCAATTTGCCGAGGATTTTTCCCCGTTGGACAGGGACTGTTCCTGTGAGTGCTGCCGCAACTATACCAAAGCGTACCTCAGGCATCTTTTTCAGGCCGAGGAGCTATTAGTGCTCCGCTTGGTCAGCCTTCACAACCTCCAATTCATGACGGACGTGACCCTCATGATCCGGCGGGCCATTACCGAGAATCGTTTTTTAGAAGCCAAAAAGGAATTTTTCACGAACTATTTCGCTTCCTCAACCGGTTCCAAATAGCTCCGAATTTAATCAGAAAACGATTCCGAAACCCCGCCGACAAGAATTTTCACCGCGGAGGCGCAGAGACGCAGAGAAAATCATGTTTGTTTTTATGGGTTTTGTCATAACAATCCTTCCTTTGCTCCTCTGCGTCTCTGCGGTAAAGAGGTTTTGATTTGATATTGTCTGTTCTTCTAGGGGTTGAAGTTTGCTTGAAAAAGCCCCCTATCTATAGTAATTTACAAGCCACTTACCTTTACTTCGGCGGCCCTAACCAGGAGCCGCTTTTTTTGACTCAAAACAAGCCCCTTAAAAGGCGGGAGTAATCATGAAAGAACCGTTAAAAGTAAATCCTAACGAAAACCTTCTCTATCCCTTTGACGCGGGAAAAGATTCCTGCGGCGTGGCCTTCGTGGCCCATATGAAAAACAAGAAATCCCATGAAATTGTCGAACAGGGAGTGGAAATCCTCTTAAACCTCGCTCACCGCGGGGCCTGCGGGTGCGAAACCAACACCGGAGACGGCGCCGGAATCTTGATTCAAATTTCCGATAAGTTTTTCCAGAAAGTATCGGCCAAGTGGAACATCAAGCTGCCTCAAGAGGGGTCCTATGGGGTAGGGGTGGTCTTTTTGCCAAAGAACCCCGACCAGGCAAAGACTTGCGAAGATATATTCGCTAAAATTATTAAAGAAGAGGGTCAGGAGCTTTTAGGTTGGCGCGTGGTTCCGGCCGAAAATACTGAAGTGGGGCCGACCGCTAGGGCCTCCGAACCTGTCATGAAGCAAGTGTTTATCGCCAAGGCTCCCTCCGTCAAAGACCTGGACGCCTTTGAACGGAAACTTTTCCTTATCCGTAAACGAATTGAAAACACCGTCGCGGCCACCGCGAGCGTTACCGAACAAAACATGTTTTATGTCTCCAGCCTTTCCTGCCGGACCATTATTTACAAGGGGATGTTGACGCCTGGGCAAGTTTCACCTTACTTCCCCGATTTACGCGATAAAGATATGGATTCGGCCTTGGCCTTGATCCATTCCCGTTTTTCCACCAACACCTTTCCTTCCTGGGATTTAGCCCATCCCTTCCGCTATATCGCCCACAACGGTGAAATCAACACCCTGCGGGGAAACATCAATTGGATGCACGCCCGGGAAGCTTTGTTCGAGAGCGACCATTACACGCCGGAAGAAATGAAACGGCTCCTACCCATCGTCCGGGAAGGCCAGTCTGATTCCGCGACCTTTGATAATGCTTTGGAAATTTTGGTCATGGCGGGGCGGAGCCTGCCCCATGCCATGATGATGATGATTCCCGAGGCCTGGACCGGTCATTTGACCATGCCCCAATACAAAAAAGATTTCTACCATTACCACTCTTGCATGATGGAACCCTGGGATGGGCCCGCCTCCATCGCGTTTACGGACGGCAAAGTGATTGGCGCGGTATTGGACCGAAACGGACTGCGTCCTTCCCGCTACTATGTCACCCAAGATGACTTGGTCGTCATGGCCTCGGAAGTGGGCGTTTTGGACATCGAGCCCAAACGGATCCTAAAAAAAGGCCGGTTGGAACCCGGCAAAATGTTCCTGATTGACTTGACCGAGGGCCGGATCATCGACGACGCCGAATTAAAGGAAAAAATAGCCAAACAACATCCCTATGGGGATTGGCTGAAAGAAAACATGACCAGCTTGGAAAAACTGCCGGAAGCCCCCCATGTGCCGGAGCCCGACCACGAGACGGTCTTGAAACGCCAAAAAGCTTTTGGCTACACCCACGAGGATGTGCGCATCTTGATGGCCCCCATGGCCACTAACGGCGAGGAAGCGATCGGCTCCATGGGCGATGACACGCCCCTGGCTATTTTGTCCAACTTGTCCCAGCCTCTCTTTAACTATTTCCGCCAGCTATTCGCCCAGGTCACCAATCCTCCTTTGGACGCCATCCGAGAAGAATTGGTCACGTCGGTCAATACCACGGTGGGTCCGGAAGGAAATCTGTTAAAACCGACCCCGGAGTCCTGCCGACAAATTGAGCTGAAAAGTCCTGTGTTGGACAACGATGAATTAGCCAAGTTCACCCATCTTTCTTATAAGAGTTACAAAGCCATGGTTTTGCCCATCCTTTATAAGGCGGCGGGCGGCGGGGATTCCCTGGCCAAGGCCATTGAGGAAGTGCGCGTGAAGGCCAGTCAAGCGGTCAAGGACGGCTACCAAATCATTATTCTCTCCGACCGTGGAGTCGATCATGACAACGCGGCGATTCCCAGCCTCCTGGCCACCGCCGGGGTTCACCATCATTTAGTGAAGAAGGGTGAGCGGACCAAGGTAGGGCTGATCGTGGAATCGGGCGAACCGCGGGAGGTTCATCATTTCGCCATGTTATTGGGCTACGGCGCCAACGCCATCAACCCCTATCTTGCTTTCGAGACCCTGGATGACATGATCCGCCGGGGTATGCTCCCGAAAGAAATCGACCACAAGACTGCCTTGAAAAAATACATCAAGGCCGCCAATAAAGGCATTGTGAAGATCATGTCCAAGGTTGGTATTTCCACCATTCAAAGCTACCGGGGCGCGCAGATTTTTGAGGCTGTTGGGT
>CAZHFP010000037.1:0-20616 GCA_964531065.1 uncultured bacterium | reverse complement strand
CCGTCGGGAAGGCCACCAGCCCGCCTTCTTGGATAATTTCGGCCGCTTTTTGGATGTCGGTCATAACCCCTAAGCTATCACCACCAAGGTCACCAAGTACACCAAGAACGACGTAGGTCAAAGGCTTTAAAAATCCAGTAAATACAATCTTCGTTTTGTTTTCTTGGCGATCCTGGTGACCTTGCCCTTCGATAAACTCAGGGCCCTGAGGCTCTCGAAGGGGTGGTGAAAAAGTTTTTCATTTGTTTTTGCGGAGGGCGGATAGCGGAGGACAGGTGTTACCCGGTGTTTTTCAGTCCCGCGGCGATGCCGTTGATGGTGAGCAGGATCGCCTCACTTAAAGCTTCGCGTTCCGCGTCGCCCGGATTGTTCCGGACCCTTTTGATGAGTTCCACTTGGATGAAGCTCAAGGGATCAATATAAGGATTGCGGCGCTTGATGGATTCGGAAAGGCCCGGATCTTTCTCCAACAATTCTTTCACCTGGACGATTTGGCAGATCACCGAGAAGGCGCGGTCATACTCGGCCCGGATAAGGTCGAAGATTTCGTTTCCCAGAGCCTTGTCCGGCACCATTTGGGCGTAGCGGCGGGCGATATCCATGTCGGCCTTGGCGAGAATCATCTGGGCATTGTCCAGAACGGTTTTGAAAAAGGGCCACTGGGCGTACATTTCCTGAAGCTTGGGAAGTCCCGCGGGGTCGCTCTTTAAAAATTCATCCATGGCTCCGCCCATGCCGTACCAGCCCGGAAGGGTATGGCGGCTCTGCATCCAGGCGAAGACCCAGGGAATGGCTCTTAGATTTTCGATGGAATCATCCTGGATGCGGCGGGAAGGCCGGCTGCCCAGACTGTGGCCGCTGATTTGATTGATAGGCGTGGCGTTATAAAAATATTCTTTAAACCGCGGATGGTTGTAGACGAGGTCCCGGTAGATCAAAAGCGAGCGCTTGGCCAGTTTATCCATAATGGTCTTCCACTCGGCCTTCGGGATCACTTCCCGGGGAGGGAAGGAGCCCCGCAGAACCGCGTTCACGATCTGTTCCAAGTGCCAGCGGGCTGTTGGGGGGTCCGCGTAGTGGTCGCTGATGACTTCGCCCTGCTCGGTAATCTTGATTCGTCCTTTCAAGGTCCCCGGGGGTTGGGCCAGGATGGCCTGTCCC
The DNA here is from genome assembly GCA_964531065.1 of uncultured bacterium. Lineage (GTDB taxonomy): Bacteria > Oederibacteriota > Muellerivitia > Muellerivitales > Muellerivitaceae > PALSA-1180. Next base: position 19,455 of record CAZHFP010000037.1, on the reverse strand, counting down.
GTAGGGCCGCCGCCGCGGCCGATACTGCCGCCCCGGCCGTGAAAAAGACGCAAGGCGATCTGCTGGCCGTCGGCCAGGCGGGTCAGGTTGGTTTGGGCCCGGTACAGGGCCCAGTTGGCGGAAAGGTACCCGCTTTCTTTGTTGGAGTCGCTGTAACCGAGCATAATTTCCTGCACGTCGCCCCGCAGCTTCAAATGCGCCCGGTAAGAATCGTTTTTCAACAAGCGCTCAAAGATAGTGCTGGAACTTTTCAAGTCCTCGCGGGTTTCGAAGAGAGGGACGATATTCAAATGGCTGAAGAGGCCCGGCCGGTAAAGTCCGGCCCAGCGGCAGAATAAAAGAACGGTCAGGATGTCGGAAACGCCGTGGGTCATGGAAATAATGTAGGTTTCCACCGCCCGGGGATTGAGCCTTTCCTGAACCGTCGCCACGGCTTGGAAAGTCCGAAGGACTTCGGCGGTTTCGGGTCCATAGCCGTCGCGCACGGCGACCAAGGGACGGTCCATGGACAGTTCTTTCTCCAAAACCAGCAGGCGGTCTTCCTCACTCAGTGAAGCGTAGTCGGGGCAGGCGCCGCTTTTTTTCAGAAGTTCGGCCAGGGCCGCGGTGTGGCGGCCGGAGTGCTGGCGGATGTCGAGGGAGGCCAGCCGGAAACCAAAGACTTGGGTATTGCGGAGGATTTCCGCCAGATAACCGTCAGCCAGGATGGCGCCTTTGTTGGCCCGGAGGCTGTCTTCCATGATTCTCAGATCCGCGAGCAATTCGTCCGCGGCCAGGTACCAGGTTCCCGCGGGAGGCGCGGCCGCGGCTTTTTTCCAATCGCTATGGAAGGACTGGGTATATTCAAGGGTTTTCAGGAGCTTCTCATGGATGTAGTTGCATTTTTCCCGGTAGCGTTCATAGGGGATATGGCGGGACAACTGCTCCGCCATGAGGGGAAAGAGGGAGGCGTCCCGAGTTAGGGATTCGGTCAGGGCGGCGCTGATAGCCGTTTGTTTTTCAGAGGAACTCAAGCGGTGGCTTAATTCCTCGATGGCGGCGATATGTAGTTTTAGCGCGGCGCTTCTTAAGAGCCGGACCGTTTCCACGGTGACTTCCGGAGTCACAAAAGGATTACCATCGCGGTCTCCGCCAATCCAGGAGCCAAAGCGGAGAAACGGCGGGACGATCCAGTTAGTTTTGGGGAAGGCTTTTTTCAGCGATCGTTCTAATTCGTGGTAAATCTTGGGGACGACTAGGGCGAGGGTATCCTCGAAATAGTAAAGATTTCCCTTCACTTCATCGGGAACGGTCAATTTTACTTGGCGGATCTCCTCGGACTGCCAAATGGAGACCACTTCCTCCAAAATATATTTCAAGATGTCGTCTTTCTCGTCGGGCGAGAGATTTTCCACCACCAGCCGGGTGGTGGCCTTGGAGATGCGGTGGAGCTTGGTTAGGGTGGTCCGGCGCTTCGATTCGGTCGGGTGGGCGGTGAAGACCAAGTGGATTTGGGCCTGATCCAAAAGGGCCTGAAGTTTTTTCGGAAGAACGCCCTGGTCGGCCAGTACGGCGACCGCCGAGGAAACGGATCCGGGCCGCGGCTTGGGGACGCCCGCGACTTCATAGGGAAACTTCAGGGAGCGGACTAGGTCCACCTTTTCCGCCAGGTTAATCAGTCCGAAGAAATGAGTGAAGGCCTTGGTGAGGAGGCTGAGTTTTTCCAGGGGAAGCTTCGCGATGGCCTGGGCCAATTCTTCGCCTACTTTCGGATCTGAAGTGGTCCGAAGAACCTTGGCCGATTGGCGGACCTTCTCCACAAGACTGAGCGCTTCCGGCCCTTCTTGAAAGGAAATGACCTTCCCCAAAGTTGTGGCAAGCGTATTGACAAGAGAGGAGAGGGAGTAGTTTTCACTCGAGTTGGACATGATCGAACCTATCGTCTAATTCGGAATTAGTAATGAGGAATTAGGAATGAATGCCGGAAAATTCCTAATTACTAATTCCGCATTCCTAATTTCCGTTAAACCAGTTTTTCTTTGAGAATTTTCGACGCCTGGTCGGCGCGGAATTGCTTCAATTTTTTCCGGAGGTCGGGCCTCTTGTTGGCCAAAATGGCTAAGGCCAAGAGGGCCGCGTTGACCGCTCCCGCTTTGCCCACGGCTAGGGTGCCCACCGGGATGCCGCCGGGCATCTGCACGGTGGAAAGGAGGGAATCCAGTCCATTTAATTTGCTTTCCATGGGGACGCCCAGCACGGGCAAAAGGGTATGGGCCGCGCAGACGCCGGCCAAGTGGGCCGCGCCGCCAGCCGCCGCGATGACCACTTCCACGCCCCGGCCTTCCGCGCCGGTGACGTATTTGGTGGTTTCGTGGGGCGTGCGGTGGGCGGAAAGCACGCGGCTTTCGTGAGCCACGCCAAACTGCTTAAGGGTGTCAGAGGCGTTTTTCATCACTTCCCAGTCGGATTTGCTGCCCATCAGGATATTCACGAGAGGTTTGTCAGCCATGGGTTTTGTCCCTTCTTGGAATGGATTGGGGGAAAGAATATCAAATTTAAGACCCAGAACAAACAAGATATACCGCGAATGCGCGCGCCGCTCATCAAAACAGTATCCAATGAGAGCGGCATGGCTCATATTCCTTGCCGGAGGCAAGGTGGGCAAGACCGCGAAGAAAGATAAAATCCATTATTTGGATTAAGAAATTCTGAACAGAAGTTATCCAGCCCAAGAAGACTAGGACTTGTTTTCTTCGCGAACTTTGCGTCTTCGCAGTGAAAAGGCTTCTTTTATTACGGCTTTTTTCCTGTAAAATGCCCCCATGACACCCGAAGCCTACCGCCTCATTTATGCCTCCATCACTCAAGGTCTCATCATTGGTTTTTGCACCGCCGCCCTCATCGGCCCGGTTAATTTTCTGGCTATTCGCAAGGGGATTTTAGGGGGCTTCCAGCAGACCTTTCTCGTGGGAGCTGGAGCGGCTCTGGTGGACGCCTGCTTTGCCATCCTCGTCTTCGCCGGCCTCTCAAAAAACGGGATTGTGGGAGCGGGCAAGGTCGTGGTCTGGGGCCTCTGCGCCATCGTCCTGCTTTACTTAGCCTACGCCACCCTGGACGATGTCCGGGATAATCCCGAGTCCACCAGCGCGGTGCGCAAGCAGGTTCAATTCATCGACCATTCTTTCGTGATGGGGATTTTGCTGGCCGCCACCAACCCCTTTACCCTCATTTACTGGGTGGGAATGGTCGGCACGCTCAAACTCTATGAGTACCAGATGTCCGGGAGCATTGACCTGATGGGCGGGGCCGCCACTTCTTTTTTCTCCGCCGTCTTAGTGAGTGAACTGGTGTGGTTTTCCTGCCTGGGGATGGGCGTCCATTACAGCCGGAATTTATTCAACCGGAAGGCTCTTAAGATGATTACCTGGGCCTGCGGGTTCTTCCTGCTCTTTTATTATGTCTTCATGGCCGTCAAAGTGGTGATGAACTTGATCCACACCGGCGGCGCGCCGTTCATTCAAAACTGATAAAGACCGTCATCTGTCGTGCGTCCTCCGTCGTCCGCAACAAGACCGACATTCGTCGTCCGCAAAGCACAAATCAAAACAAGAAAAGCTAGTTTTTACATTTGGTGTTTGAACATTGTTGCGGATGACGGACGACGGAGAGCGGACGACGAAAGTTATTAATCCTGCTCCCTCTCCACATCCAACTCCTCCAGCTCGCCGCCTCGGACTTTGGCCCTCAGGGCGATAGGGCGGCAGCAATTCTCGCAGTCAGTGGTCCAAGCTTGGGTGCCGGAAACCGGGTCGAGGGGTGAAAAATTAGAGAAGCCGCAATAGGGACAGGTAAACTCGACGTTGGATTCACTCATTGCTTATCAAATCCCCTTTTGTCGTCCGACGTTCGTCCTCCGTCGTCCGCACAATGTTAACCAAAAGAAAAGCTGGTTTTTATTATTTGATTTTGGGTATTCTTCAAAACTTTCACGGATGACGGACGACGGAGAGCGGACGACAGACTTTAGTAATTGCCGCGTAGGAGCATATTGTTATCCGGGGCTTCCAGACGGGGATCGGCGCTGAAGAAACGGTTGAAATTCACCCGGTCGAGCTCGTCCACGGGGATCGGATCTTCCTCGAGCATTTTCCCTTTTTCCCAGTTGTGTTCGGTGTACTCATTTTTTAATTTTTGCTCGTTATCCTTGTCGATCACCGTCATCTTGCCCCAAAAATACTGGACTCTTAAATCATCCTTCTTATCGTCGTAGCCCAGAACGGATTGGGAATCGTTGATGGAAGAGACCACTGAACCGGAATTCACCTCAAAAAAACTTTGACGGGACCCGCAACCGCTGACCTTCAGCAGCAGGATGCCCTTTTGCAGTACCAGGCGGATCTGCCGGTCCGGGCCCTGGATATAAAACTCATCCACGACCACCGCCGTACCGCTGTCCAATCCGATTCGGTCGCCCTTGTGGTCTTTCAAAATGACCCAGCTCTTGTCATAAACCATGAGAACATCCCCCTTCTCCACCGTGCTGAGAGTTTCCAGAGGGCTGGGTTTAGAACCGTTGGAATGGGAAACCATGATGGTGCCATCCAACTTGTCCACCATCATCTCGTTAAGATCGTAGCTGCCCGAAACCGTATCTCCGGCCTTTTTATCGGTGAAGGGATCTTTGCCCGATAGAATGCTGGCGGCCGCCCCGGGAGCGTCTGCTTTTACCGTGATCACGGCTCCCAGAAAAGAAGAGGGAAGGGCGAGGGTTAAAAGGATCAGGCCTAAAATGGTTTGCAGGCGCATAGAGGCTCCTTGCGTGGTTGAAAGAGGCGGTGCTTATCCTAGCAGAAGAGAAGTTGTTCCTAAACCAAATTTACCCCAATGGAAAGAGGCGAATTTTCCCGATTTTCACAAAGTTTAGGATTAAACTTGGCTTATTCCCAACAGGAGTCTCCATGGAGAAGCGTCCGGTCGCGCTGGTCACAGGCTGTTCCACGGGCATCGGCTTGGAAACGGCCCTGCTCCTGGCCCAAAAGGGCTTCCGAGTTTTCGCGGCTTTAAGAAATTTAAAGAAGGCCGGCCCCTTGCGCCAAAGGGCGGAAGGCCTGCCCTTGGAAATCCTTTCGATGGATGTGGATCAACTCAACAGCGTCAACCGAGCGGTGGCCTCGCTTCTTCAAAAAACCGGCCGAATTGATTTATTGGTGAATAACGCCGGCTGGGGCGCCTTCGGGGCCTTGGAAGAATATACCGACAGGGAGATTTTGGCCCAGTACGAAACCAATGTTTTCGGGCTCATGAGAGTTACTCGGGCGGTTTTGCCCGCCATGCGGGCCCGGAAATCCGGACGAATCATCAACATCGGGTCCCTGGCGGGGAAAATGACCTTCGCGGGCATAGGCCTTTACTGCTCCTCCAAATACGCGGTGGAGGCCCTGACCGAGGGCATGAGAACCGAACTGCGCCCCTTTAATATAGAGACCGCCGTCGTGGAACCAGGCTCCATCAAGACGCCCTTCAAAGCCAACCGCCGTAAGGCGGGAATTTTTCTTCAAGGAAAGTCCGCCCATCAAAAAGTGATGGTGAATATCCTTTATTTCGGCGACCATCCCTCGGCCTTGGCTCCGGGGCCTGCCGCGGTGGCCAAGGTGGTTTGGAAGGCGATGTCCTCGCAACGCATGGCCGCGAGATACACGGCAGGGTTGGACGCTTTTTGGTTTCCCATCTTTCGTTGGTTTCTGCCAGATTTTGTTTACGATTTTATGTTAAAGGTCATGTATCAGCGGTTCATGGGGAAGGAGGCGTCATGAAACCCATGCCTGTCGCCCTTGTCACTGGCGCCACTTCCGGTTTCGGCCTGGAAACGGCCAAGCTCTTAGCTCAAAAAGGCTATTGTGTCTATGCCGCCTACCGCTCCGCGAAAAAAAGGCAAGCGCTGCGGCAGCTTGAGAAGACCCTTCCGATCCATTCAATCTACCTCGATGTGACGGACACGGCTTCCATTAACCGGGCGGTAGCGCTTATTCGAAAAAAAGAAAAACGCGTCGATGTGCTGGTGAACAATGCTGGGTTCGTGGTGGCCGGTTTTTTAGAAGACTTATCCGACCAAGACCTGAGGGAACAATTTGACACGAACGTTGCCGGCGTTCTTCGGATGGTCCGGGCGGTGGCGCCGATGATGCGGGCGCGGGGAAACGGCCGGATCATCAACATCGGCAGCATTTCGGGCCGGGTGGTCTTTCCGGCGCTGGGCGCCTATGCGGCGAGCAAGTTCGCGCTCCGCTCCCTTACGGAAGGATTACGTCAGGAATTGCGCCCCTTTGGCATCGAGGTTTGCGAGATCGCGCCTGGAACTTTCGCCACCCAGGTGGTTTCTTCCACCCGATTTGGGAAAAATGTCCTTTCGCCGCGGTCGCCTTATAAAAACTTTAAAGCCCAGGTGGAAAAGAAGGTCGAAGAGTCCTTTCGGCGGGCGGCCCCGGCGGAAAAAGTCGCCCAACTTATTTTGATCCTCCTCGGCCAATCCCGGCTGAAGCCCGTTTACACCGCCGGCACGGACGCTCAGATCCTGGGGTTCCTGAAAAAGCGCCTGCCGGACGCTTGGTTCGAGCGGCTGTTCACGAGGATATTTTCCTGGTCGCGTTTTCCCGACGCTGGAGGGAAATAATGGAAATCGGAATAGTGCTTTTTCCAAATAATACCCAGCTCGATCTCACCGGCCCCCAGGAAGTTTTCAGCCGGCTCCCAGGCGCGAAAGTCCGATTGGTCGCTTCATCCCTAGAGCCGGTTGAAAGCGATAACGGATTGCGGATACTGCCGGATGTGACGCGGGAGCAATGCCCGCCTTTGGATATTATTTGTGTGCCCGGCGGCGCCGGGGTCAATGACTTGATTCAAGACGATGGCTGGCTGGACTTCATCGCCGCGCGGGGAGACAAGGCCCGTTATGTCGCTTCCGTATGCACCGGCGCCCTGGCCCTGGGCGCGGCGGGACTCTTGAAGGGCTACCGGGCCACGACCCACTGGCTTTACCTGCCCCTCTTGGAAGCCTGCGGGGCGGTTGTTTCCCGCGAGAGGGTCGTGGTGGACCGCAATCGGGTCACGGGCGGCGGCGTTACCGCTGGCATTGATTTAGCCCTGACCATCGTGGCGGAAGTATCGGGGCTGCCGCAGGCCCAAAAGATTCAGCTGGCCATGGAATATCACCCGGCACCGCCCTTTCAGAGCGGACACCCCAGTGAGGCTCCACCCGCCATTGTCCGGGAATTGGCCGAAGCCAAAGAAGAGAGGGAATACTTTGCCTGGAGGCTGGGTTTAATGAAGGACGCGGCGGCCCGGCGGTCGGGCAAAAAAGTGTAATATAGAACCCAATTCATTCTTGCCGGAGAGTTCCTTTGCCCGCTCAAACCCAAATATCAAAAACTATCATCAACGCCTATTACAACGCCCATTACCGGGTAACGGGAGCGGGGAAAGAATTCGTCCTGCGCCCGAAAAGAAAGTCCGAGCCTTTGGCGGCCCTGATGACAAAACACGGCGTTGCCTGCGCGGCCTTTCTCACGGCCTGCAATCCCTATAGTGTGGTCATCAAGGATCCGGCTAATGTGAGGGCCACCAAAGCGCTGGCGGTGGACCTCAAAAAAACGGGACTTCTTTTTTTTAAAGGATCAGGAGAAGATCCCTCGGGCCAATGGAAAATTGAGGCTAGTTTTTTCGTATTGGGTATGACCGAAGAAGCGGCCAGGGAGATGGGCGTCAAGTACCATCAAAACGCGGTCATCTGGGCCGACGGTGACGCCCTGGTGAAGGTTATTCTATTAAGGTGATCCGCTGGAATTCTCTTTGAAAAAAATCATCTTTTTATTTATCGCCGGTCCGCTCTTGTGGGCCGGATGCGGCCAATCGAATCGGCAGACTGCCGATGAGGGGATTCGTTTTGCCGGGCCGAAGCTGGATCTGCTGTTTGTGGGAAATAGCTATACCTACGTCAACGACCTGCCGCAAATGTTTGTCCAACTGGCCCTTTCCGGACACCACTTGGCAACCGCGGAGATGATCGCGCCGGGTGGTTGGACCCTGGCCCAGCACGCCAATTCAAAAGAGACGCTGGAAAAAATCGCGGGAAAAAAATGGGATGATGTGATCCTTCAGGATCAAAGCGTGGAGCCGTCCCTGGAAAAGTCCCGGGCGGAGGAAATGTTTCCGGCGGTTCGATACTTGAATTACGCGGTTCGGCATGCCGGCGCTAGGCCGCTGTTGTATATGACCTGGGGCCGGCAAAAGGGGTTGGCGGAGGAAGGGTTCAAGGATTTTGATTCCATGCAGGCGCAGCTTACCGAAGGCTATATGGAAATCGCCAAAGAATTGAACCTAAGCGTGGTGCCGGTGGGAGAGGCTTGGAAGGCCGCGCTGGCAAAAGATCCGGGCCTCAACCTTTGGCAAGGCGATGGAAGCCATCCGACCCTCGAGGGCACTTACTTAGCGGCTTGTGTTTTTTACGCGTCCCTTTATCAAAAAAGTCCGGAAGGGTTGGAGTTTCCCGCGGGGATTCCCCCGGCGGAAGCCCGGGACTTGCAAACGATGGCCGCTCAAACCGTCTTGACCGATCGGACCCGCTGGAACATTCCTTGATCAGGGAGTCGCGGCGGGAGTGGAAGCGGCAACGGGTTCGGAGGATTCTAAAAGATCTTTGGCTCCACTTGCCGGAACCGGCGACGGAGCTTCGGTAGAAGTGTCGGCGGGCTTAGCCGCTGACTCATCAGAGGGTATTTCCATGGTAACAGGTTCGTCTTTGGCCGCGGCTGCGGATTTTTCCGGCGACAAATTTTCAGCAGGAGTGACGGCGGGTTCTGGATTTTTAGGCTGGTGATGGACGGGAGCGGCCGATAACACGGCGGTGGGTGCGTCCGGGAGAAGGCTGTTGACGGGTGTGGCGATCAGGGTTGCGGAAGCCGTTGGACTACCCAAAGCTGGAGTTACGGATTCGGCTGAACTTACCTCAGGAGTCGCCGGGGAAGAAGCTTCTCCCGCGCCGGGAGCAGGCGGCGGGCTTCGGCGGGCGCAAATTAAAACCGTGAGAACCACGACGGTTATTAATCCTAAGCCGGCAGAGTGCAGAGGGCTCCATTTGAAACTTTTTTTCTCCACTGTTGGGGGATTTTCCGTTGTTGTCTTTGGGGTTTCCGCGGAAGGGGACGTTTCCTCGGGAGTTGGTTCTTCTTCGGGATCCGGCTCATCCTTTTCCCTGGGAGCGGGCTCCTCTTCTTCCTGTACCGGGAAGGTCATTCCAGAGTCGGGGGCGGGTTTCACGGCCGCAGGGTTATGGGCATGCCAAGCCTCGAAACTCAATCCGCAGTTGGCGCAGATAGCCGTATCATCCGGTTGTTCCAAGTCACATTCGGGACATTTCATGGCGAGATTATACGGCGAAAATGGATTTTGGGTTAAATCAGCTGGCAATTAAATGTCCGTGGTTTCGTTGAATGTTCTTTAAAAAGGCTGAGGGTTGGATCTCTCGTTCATTTCCGCCTATGTCCCATCCCGTGAAAGAGCTAAAATCAACGGATTAAACAGATACCCACTCCGTCAAAGGTCAAAGCGATGCTAAATTCCTCTCAAGTCATGCTGGCTTCCTCCGCGGTCCGGGAGTTACGGGTCGCCCTCTCGAATTTTTTCCTCTACGCCGTCGGCAACGACATGATCACCAAGTCCATTGACCGCTTTTTGGGAGTCCTTGAACAGTTTTTTCAAACCATGCCTTCGGTGGGACTGGGGGAATCGGAAGGCCGCCTGCTGGCGGAGGGCAGCCCGTTAGATGAGAGGATGACGGGTTCCACCAACATGATCAAAGATATTTTTCTGACCCATAAAATTCAATCGCTCACTTTTTTAAAGGGCGTGGACGCGGGGGAAATCAAAGCCCTTTTCGAACTCGTAAAGCCCAAGGCCCTTCCCACGGGTGTTTCTCTTGTCCAGGCCCTCGTTCAAAAACCGCTGGCCCATATCCGGCTCAACGAAAAAGTTTACGTGGCCATTAAGGAAGGGGAGAAGGTGGTTTCATCCGAGGGGCCGGCCCCGGGCGAGGAGAACTTGCAGGAAGCCTTAGAGGCGCTTCAATATTTCCTTCAAATTTTTTCCCGGGTGAGGCCCGAAAGCAATAAGAGAGAAGTGGCGCGCAAGATGATCGACAACATGGGGGGGTGGCTCGTCACCGGGGGCGCGGGTCCGGCGGGAGGAGTTTCAGACTCGGGAGGCGGAACGGCAAAGGCTGATACAGGCGGGGGGGGGCAATCTCTGCTAGAGGTGATGGGCGGCTTAATGAGCTTAAAGCAAAGTCTGGCGTCCTTGAAGGACCCGGGACAAATCAAAAACGCCCAGATCAGCATGGATGAAGTCCTCAAAAAACTTGTGCTGTTGGCGGAAAGCCAGGGCATGGAAAAGGAAGCGGCCCAGTTCACGTTGGAAGCGGGTGAAAACCAAGGCTTTTTATTTGAGACCAACAGCGTTCTTGCGGATTTGAAGGCCGGGAAATGGGAAATCCTTTCGGATCCGTCGCTGGAACAAAAAGTTGACGAGACTTTTTCCGTCCTCCAAGAGCCGCAGGAGGCCGAACACTTCGCCCCTTTTTGGGAGGCGGTCTGGAAGCAGGTTTTAAGCGGCAGTTTGGAAGAACAGGTGTTGGGATTGAGGCATATGAACCGGCTTCGGTGGAACAAAATATCCCGGCCTCTTCAATTGGGCGCTTTAAGAAATATGGAAAAATTTCTGGTGGATTGCCCCCACCCTTCCACCTACCCCATCGCTTTGACTCTGGTCCAGGACTGGCTTCCGCAGGAAGTGGACCATCCGGACTGGGACGAGTTCTTGGAAATCACCCGGGTGCTGAAGCAGGCCGCGGAAAAACAGCCGCCCCTTTTTGAGAAACAAAATCTGGCGGCCCAGGCGGCGTTGGAAACGGTTTTTTGCGGGCCCGTCTTGGAGAGGTTTCTCGCGGTCCATTCCCGCTTGGCCAAGGACAAGGTGATGAAATTGCTGGCCCTGATAGGGCCGCTGGCCTCGGAATTCCTTTTTGATAAAACCCAAAACTCCGCGTCCGGTGGTCCCGAGTGGATGGGCGCGGTGGATCTGCTTTCGGGGATGGAGGCGGGAGGACGAAAAGTTTTCGAGCCATGGCTCCGCGGGAAGGGAGAAAGCGCGGACCTGGGTAAGTTCCTTGAAATTTTCAAACGAGTTCCTTTGCCGGCCCACCTGGCGGATTATTTCGAGAAGCATTGGGCCTCCCTCGCGCCCGAAGTTCAAATGAAGGTATTGGAAGTGGCGGAAGCCTGGAAAAGGACCGATTTCCGCCCGCTTCTTATCACCTTGTTGAATGTTCCGGATAGGCCGGCCGCGCCTAAGGCCTTGAGGGTGCTGGCCAAAGTGGGCTTAGAAGGAGATTCCCGCGTTATCGTGGCGGCGGTCAAAAATTATCCGGAAAAGTCCGCCGGTAAGGACCGTTTTTGGGCCGCGGCTTGTTTGGCCTTGGGCGAACTGGGGGATGCTTTAGCCATTGATCCTTTGATGGAGTGGGCGGATAAGTATAAATTTCTTCAAAGCAAAAAAGAGCGGAGCCTGGAAGTACGCCGCGCCGCCATTGAAGGTTTAGGTTATTTCCGATCCAACGCGGTTAGGACTTTTCTGGCCTCGCTTCAAAAAGACGTGGAAAAGGAATTAAAGGCTTCCGTTGAACGGTCGTTAAAATCCATCGATGAAAAACTCTCGCGGCCCCAGGATCTCCAGGAAGGTTGAGTATCTGGGTCCCCTTCCATCCAGTCCAACCCTATTGGGTTTGAGTTATGGGTTTGGAGGATTGACTTGTCACGGGTCTGTTCGCGTCCTGCTTGACGTGATGTTTTTTACCCTTGTGGTGTTGGGGAACCGTTGGAGTGGAAACGGGCATATTCCCGGTATCGGGAAAATTTCCGGAAGCGGGAACAAAAGTCGGCCGGCTTCCGTAAATAACCGTGGGCGTGGAAGTTGAAACAAGCGTGGGTGTTGGAGCGGATCCAGCGGGGGCATTTGACGATTGAGAGGTAATGACCTGAGCTGCCGCTAAAACCGTGATGGATAGGAACAATAGTGATAGTAACTTCATTGAATGTTTTTTCATAAGTTTTCTTCCTTTACAGCGGGTAATGGCAGGCAGCTTCTCTCCTATTCTTGATAACCCGGCGCGTGAAAAGATAGGGTGTTTCAAGAAAAATCAACGGGTCCTGTTTTGCGCCGACCGGCTCTCCCAAAAACTAAAAGAATTAAAGATAAAATCCCGGCGCCCTCTCGTTTTGAGAGTTCCGTCAAGGTATCTATTTGAGGGAGAACCCTTTAGGATGGATCAAGATTCATACCAAACGGAGGCGGACATGACAAAGCAAAAGGGACCCAAGCGAGCCAAGCTTGAATTTACAATGAAGCGGATCGAAAACAAAAAAACCCGCCATTTGAAGGGCGCGGTTCTCGAGGAAACCTTGGCGAAAATCGCGGCGGGGAAGAAGAAAAAGGCAGACCCGGTTAAAGCTTAGTCTTTCCGGCGGCTCTTCTTTTGTCCTAACCGATGAGGATGGGATGAGGCGTTCATTTCAGGGGGAACCATGGAAACGGAAAACAAAACAATTTACCAGTCGGCCATCCAGGTGAAAAGCGGTGAATACCGCTTTTCCGTCAAGGACTCGCCCCGGTCGGGTCGCTATTTATTGATGGAGGATGTCCGGATCAAGAATGGTAAAACCCGGACGGAGAGAGTCGTCATCTATCCGGAATTAATGGAAGGTTTCGATGAGGAATACCAAAAAGCGAAGGCTTTCATGACGCCTCCAACGGCCGTGGTTTGACAGGATCGGACTCCTGCGGGTGATTTCCCATTAAAATTCTGTATTCGTTTTAATGAAGGTTCGGGTATGATTTTTTCATGAGAAAAACAATCCTTCTCTTTTTTTCCCTTTTTTTCACGGGCCCTTTTTCCTGGGCCGGCACCAGCCTCCAAGCCCGCCTCCAAAGTTTCGCGGACAAGCAAGCTTGGGCCGATTTGGATGTTTCCATCGATCAAAGCAAAATGCGGCTGGACTTTCAAGGACCTTGGTCCCATGGTTCCTTAATCTATGCCAGGGAAACTTCCTTGCTGACCGTGGTGGACAAGATTCACGAAACCAACCTCACCATCACGCCCGCCGATCAGTCGGCCTTGAAAATGCTTGGAGGGCTGGCCTTAGGGCTGGCGGAAAGCCAGGCGGATAAGGGGAATTGGAACGGAAGGAAAACTTTCGCGATTATCCGAAAAAACATCAGGGCTTTTTTCAATGGAACGCCTTCGCTTAAAGCCAAGCAGGTGAGGATGGTCGGAATGGAATGCGGCCGCTATGTCACCGAGTTGGAGGGCGAAAAGGCGCGGGAAGTTTGGTCGACGGATCCGGAAAAAACCTCCCTGAGCGGGGAAGACTACAATACTCTTCGGAGCCTGGCCCACCTGGCTCTCGACTTGGCCGGGGATGAACTGGTTCAGTTGGGCGCGGATCCCGCGGCTTTTCAACGACTTTTTTCGGAGCCCGAATTGCCTGTGGTGTTGGTCCTCTTCGAGAAGGGCAAGCCTTCTTGCCGCTTTGAAATAAAAAAACTCTCTTCCCAATCTTTCGCCCCGGAAGCTTTCGATCCTCCGGCTTCCTACCGCGCCATCGGTCTTTTGGACATTCTTAAAAAACAGCCGGCCTCCCAACCCTAAACCAGACGCTTCCCGAAGTTTCTGACTTCATAGCCCTGAGGCGTAAAAGGGTTTAAAATAAACGGAGTGAATTGAAAAAGGAGGGGCCTTCCCATGTTGAAAAAGAAAAAACCGGCTTCCGGGGCGGAACGAAGAAAAAAGGAAAGACGCAAACCGGGCGATCAGCGCTTTCCGGGCCGCTTGGTGGATAAGGTCTATGCCGCTCCTCCCCGAAAGGGTGATCGAAGGGCGGGCGACCGCCGTGAAGATTAAGTTTCGAAGGATTTAAAAGGACGGGATATGGAGGAACAAGAGTACGAAATTTTCCGGGACGCCGTCCTTTATGTTTTTCGGAAGAGAAAAACGGCTTTTTTAACCACCGACTCCCTATTGAAGGAAATTCATTTTCAAAAAGCCCTGAGGCCGAAGGAAGACAAGGAACGGTTGGAGGCCCTGCTATCCGCCATGAGGGACCAGGACCTCGTCACGCTCAATCAGCCCAAGTTCGCCGCGCTGACGAGCAAGGGAAAACAAGAAACGGAGAACCTCAGCGAAGAACAAATCGGTGAAATTGAAAAGAACCTAGCGGCCCGCGCGGAATAAGACTCGTCGTAGCTGAACCTTTTTATCTATTATTTCCTCTTAAATTTTATCCAGGGCAACCCCATTTGCCCTCTTTCGGGCGTCTGAATGGGGTAAGCCTTCTTGGGAGCCATCATGAAACTTTTAACCCTGATGATATTTTTAAGCGGGTTCGGCGCCACTTCCGCCGTAGGGGCCGCCCCGGCCAGCTTGGAGAATTTTGATTATAAGGTCAATCTTTCCGAGACTCTGCCGGGCGTTGACAACGCTCCTCCCACGGTGGATGGCCCGGTCATCAACGTGGATGTCACGGATAAACTAAGGAATAACACCACCCGGTTCCCCTTGAAAGTTTATTCCATCAATGAGTATTTTCTCGTCGACGATAAACTGAACCTTCTTTGCCGTACGACCCTCCGGGACACCACCCGCCAGTTCTACAGCATGATCCAATTAAATTTTTCGAACGCCCCCGATTCCCGTCAATTTTCGGGGTTGAAAAAATATTTTTTCTCATCCGACAACGGGTCTCTTCTAGCGGTTTTTGACCAGGGCGGACAGGAAGAAGCCTTAGGTCTTATCCGGCTCAATCAGGGGCCGGCCCAACTGGGCTGGATTTATTCCGAGAGGGAACAAACGAATCTTTTTCTAAAGGCCCTGCCCGCTTTGGGAAAAAATATCCGCCTGGCCAGCGTGGTCGGATGGAGCGCGGACGCTTTGACCGCGGCCTTCGTGCTGTCGGGGAACGAGGGAACCGCCGATGCCCCGGTCTTAAAATATTACTTAGCCTGCGTCACTCTGGACGGGGATCATTTTCAGACGGCGGTGGAGCCGGTGGATTTATCCGCTTATGCACTGCCGGCCGGGGGAACGATTGATAAAATCGACTGCGTTGGGAACCAGGCCGCTTTGTATTTTCCGCCGAAGAACATGGCCGATAACGGCAAGGTGACGTTCAAGCTTCCCCAGCCAAGCGGGGCCTCGAAAAAAGATTAGAACGTGCATCGAAAACTTGAAACAAGGCCATTTTCACCACCAAGGTCACCAAGCTCACCAAGAAAATCAAAAGAATGGGGCATCAGATTTTTTAATATTGGTTTTTGCTGTTCTTGGTGATCTTGGTGACCTTGGTGGTAAAAAGG
Organism: uncultured bacterium; assembly: GCA_964531065.1. GTDB lineage: Bacteria > Oederibacteriota > Muellerivitia > Muellerivitales > Muellerivitaceae > PALSA-1180. The sequence goes on along the minus strand of CAZHFP010000037.1, from coordinate 4,020 downwards.
TTTTGAAATGGGTTTAAAAAAACCTATCCCTCCGAAACTTTACCGGCAAACAAATAGCGTGGCGGACAGGGGCTCCAGGGACATCTCGAACTGGTTCTTGTCCACCTTGCCCTTTTTGCCTTGAGTGATTTGGGCGGATTTGGAATTAAATCCGTAGGATTCATAGGTCTCGTAAGTTGACTTGCCCTGGATATTAAATTTTCCCTTGAGTGATTCCTTTTGATTCTTGTTCAAGACCACTAGCCAAAGGGTGCCTGGATTTTTCGTGTCGGTAGCGGCGTAAACGGAGGTTTGCGCCACATCGTCGGTGGCCGAGGAAACGGAAGTATTCCCAAAGGTCGAACCCTTTCCATCATAGTTTCGATAAAGCTTGAAGGCCGCCTGGTTGTAGGTTTTTAATTCGCCCCAATAGGTGGCCAGGTAAACGCTGAATTTTCCGAAAATTCCCAGCACGTCGGCCTGGGCCAATCCGCCGGAAACATGGTCGCCGGCCCCATAGTCGTACTCGCTGAAGGCCATCTTGGTGCCGGGATAGTGCTTGTCGATTTTCTCCTGCACCCAATTCAAAAGTTGAATGGGTTTTCCGCCGGTGGAATATTGGGTGATCCAGCTTTTTTCCACATAGCCGGGATCCCAAAGGCTGCGGGGAGCCTGCAGGCGGGCTTCGACGCATTCCGGCGAAATGTCGTTTTCCGTGATGCGTTTTCCCCCTCCCTGGGCTTCCGGGTACCAATGCAGGTCGAGGGCGGTGAGGAGGCGCTTTTGGTGGCGTTTGTCCAGCACCTTCATTTGCTCGAGATAAAAATCCAGAAAAGTACCGAAGGTCGCGTTGAGATCCTTGGCCTCGTCTGAATCCTGAAGGGTCATGAACTCGTTCCATCCATAACAAGCTGGGCCCAGGATTTCCGCGGTGGGGTCCACCAAGAGGATATTGACCGCCAGTCCTTCGGTGCGGTTGACCATTTCCCAATAGCCGGTTTTTTTCGGATGGATGCGGGGGTGGGTGGAAGGCCAAATGGAGGGTTCATTATCTAAATCGTAAAACTTTACGCCTCCTTCGGAGGCTTTCTTGAAGTTGGAAACCAGAAAATTGACGAACTCATCCTCGTAGACCACCGGAGCTTTGGGATCCGGGGTCTGGGTAAATTTTCCTTTTTTATGGAAAGCGATGGGCTTCCAGCGGGGGCTGGGAGCGGTTTCCTTCTCCGACACTTCTCCCAGCTTGTCGGCGGCTACGTAGCCGGCCATGGGAACGGTAATGAGGGAATCCAACCCCGCTTTTTGACTTTGCTCGACGAATTGCTTCACCATGGAACCAGGCTGGTCGCAGTCCGTGTACCGAAGATTTTGGGCGCACATCCAATCATCGCTGGTATGGTGCCAGTCGTTGCCCGCGTTGGAGGCGTTGTTGACCCAATTGTAGCCGGTCATGCGGTTGCCGCCCAAACGCCGGACAGTGGCATGGGTATCGCCCGGATCCTTGTCATTGATACCGTAGATGTAGGGACTGATGGGCGCGACAACTTGATCAGGCATTACAAGGAAGTGGATGTCCGCGGCAAAAGAGGGAAAGGATGAAAGCGAAAGAAAAACTAATATCCAACACAAAGCCACGAAGACTCTAAGTTTACCCTGCCTTGATTTATTTAAACTCATTTTTATTTCTCCGCGATCTCCGCGTCTCCGCGGTGAAAATTTTAATAAAGACTGCCCGGCCGGCGTTCGGCGAGGATTCGATAATCTTTTTCCTGAATAGCTTTTACCACCAGGGGACGGTTGAGGTAAAGGGATTGGGATTTTAGTTTCTGGATCATATAACCGGATTCAAACCACAGGTTCGCGGCCAGGCAAACAACCCCCAATATCCGCCATCGGGGCTCCCGGGCCCATCGGCCCCCTATATAGAAGGAGTAAAGGGCGATGAGCGGCAGAAGGATGTAATAAATATGCGCCGCGGGAGGTTTGGAGGTGAACCAAAAACTCACCCAAACGGTGAGAAAGGCCGCCAGGGTCCAGCGTTGGAGGCCCAAAGCTTCCGGATGCCGGGAATCCTTGAACCACCCCGCTACTAATAAAACCAAGGGCTGCAGGAAACCCACGGCGATTAAAAAGACGCCCGGGATGGTGATCCATGCGTTTTTTAGAAATTGAATCCGCTCGACGGTGTTCAAACCAATGAAGCGAAGAAGCTCAAAGCTTGGCAGGGAAAAGAACCGGGCTAGGATGGAGGGAAAAGCCAAAAAATTGCCGCTGTTGAAGCCAACGGACAATCGCATGCCGGAGGCACCGGCGAAAAGGCCGTAGGTTAAGAAGGTGGGTACCAGAAACGCCAAGGGGAGGACGGCTCCGGAAAGAAAACCCACCAGCATTTTCCCCACGGAGTTCAGGGAGGACGGCCTTTTAGGATTCAACCAACAGCGGACAACAAATGCGGCTAAGACAAAAGGGGGAAGAAGGATCCAGGAAAAATGAAACTGCATGTCCCAGAATAAACCAAAACCCATGAAGGCAAAAGAAGCCGAGACCGGGAGCCAGTGCAGGGAGAGAGACGGTAGGGCCTCCAAAAAACCAACGAAGAAAAGACAGCTTCCGAAAAGAAGATACGAGGGATTGATCGTATTGGCGGATTCGTGGAGGTTCCAAGGCAAAAGGGCCAGCCAGGTGAAGATAAACCAAGCGGGGATTTCAGGAAGCCTTTTCGCGGTGTAAAAGGAAAGAAGCCCGAGTCCGGCCAGCGAAATTAAATTCACGAGCAGGAAGGGCGCTTCCGGAATGGGAAGCAAATGGAAGGGCAGGCCGATGAGCAGGCCTTCCAAGGCGCCGGGTATTTGGGACTGGAAACCCGTTTCCGTCACGATCAGGTCGGGCCCGAAAAAGGGCCAGGAGCCGGTGGTATAGCATTTCAATCCGATGAGGTAGGTCTGCAGTTCGTCCGGGGAGAAAAAGGGCGCGGACAAGCCGAAGGCCGTCCGGAAGGCCAGCAGAAAAATAAATAACAGTGCGAATTTCCAATAGGTTTTCAAAAGTATCCTGGATAAGTTTAAAGTTTTGAGTTTGAAATTTTAAGTTTTGGTTATTTCCACGAAGCGGAAATTTTCATTAACTTAGACTTAAAACTTCGAACTCAATACTGTTGTTAGTAAAGACTACCGGGGCGTCTTTCGCCTAGAATTTTATAGTTCTTCTCTTTCAAGGCCCTGACCACCACGTCCCGGTTGATGGCCGCTACCTCCGGTCTCTGGCTGTAGAAAGAATCGTGAGGAAGAACAACGATAGCGTATCCAATTTGGAAATAAAGGGCGAAGCTTAAAAAGATCTTGGCTCCGATTTTCCACCGGGGATTTTCGGCGAATAAGCTCCAGCAGTAGCAGGAATAAAGCATGAGCCAGGGATAAAAGACCAGGTAAATGTGGGACAGAGGCAGTTTGATGGTGAACCAAAAGCTTACCCAGATCATCAGGTAAACCAAAAGAATCAAAAGCCTGATGCCGTTCCATCCTGGTAAGGGATGCTTCAATTTTAAAAGTCCGATCAACAACATAGCGATCGCCTGACCAATTCCGCCAAACCAGAGAAGGACGCCCGGCACCAAGAGCCAGGGATGGCCCAGCAGAAATTCTTTACGGGTGATGGTGGAAACGCCGATGAAGCGGGGAAGCTCAAAGCAAACCAGGGAAAAATAGCGGGCCAGGATGGTGGTCCACTCGGAAACGTTGTACCAGTTGAAAGGGACGGCGAACCCAGAAGCCACATTGGAACGCATGAGCCCGTATTTCAGGAAGGTCGGGATGATGAAGGCGGCGGTCGTCAGGGAACCGGCTATGAAAAAAAGAACCGAGGAAATTTTTTTGTTGTTCCCAACCTGCGTCAGAAGAGAAAATCCAGCCAGGGGCAGGAAGTAAACGTAGGAAAAATGAAATTGCATGATCCAAAAGAGGGAAAAACCCATGGCGGCGTTGCACCAAGCAGCCGGGATGATCTTCATTGAAAAATAAGGAATGGTTTCCATAAAGCCGATAA
>CAZHFP010000036.1:0-20929 GCA_964531065.1 uncultured bacterium | reverse complement strand
CCCGCCTCCAGAAGCTTCCCGCTTCGGCGCAATTCAGCCGCCTCCGCCCAGACACTTTTATAAATTTCAGGGTTCCGTTCCACTTCCGCGGGCTTGATCGGCAGGGGCTCGTAAAAATCCGTCCGAGAAATCAATTCCCCAAACCGGGAAAAAGCCCAGGGGTTTTCCATCTTCCCTGTCAGGGATTGGAATTGTTTTTTTTCTTCTTTGCTAAGCCGGTGGAACCTGGTTTCTTGAATTTGGGCCGCGTACTTTTCCTCGAAAGGCCCGCTGGAAACCAGAACAAGTTTTCGAACCAGCGCCGGATAACGGGCCGCGAAGAGGAACCCCAGCCAAGCGCCCCAGGAATAGCCGATCAGGACCGCCGGAGTAACCGCCATTTCTTCCAGGACTAATTTTAGCTCGTTGATTTGGCCCTCAATCGAGGGTTTGGTTTGAAGGGGCTCCAGAACGCCCCGGGTATTGGAAAGTTCTACGGCCACCGGAGCCATTTCACCGCTCACCCCGGGACCGCCGTGCAGAAGGGCCACTTTAAAGGGCGCATTTCCATAGGTTCTTAAGTTTTCCATGTCATCCTTCGGTCTGAATCGTTGGAGATACTCTATTCCAAAACTATTTCCTAGTGTAGAGTTTGAGAGTCATTTTGACGCCGAAACCTAAGGATCCTCCATGGGCAAATTTAAAAAATGGTTTTATCTGTTCTTTTTCCTAACTTTGGCCTGCCTTACTCCGGGCCGCTTAAAAGCGGATGAAAGGACCTCCCCCGTGAACACGGCCCTTCCCGCGGCTTCCTGGAACCACCTGCCGCGCTGGAGAGGATTCAACCTTTTATCTAAATTCTCAAAAGATTGGAGCAATGGCCCCTTTTCCGAGGAAGACTTCAAAATGATTTCCGAACTCGGCTTTAATTTTGTGAGGCTTCCCATGGATTACCGGGTTTGGACCCTCAACGGGGACTGGAATCAAATCGACGAGAAAGCCCTGAAAGAAATTGACCAAGCCGTGGAGTGGGGGAAAAAATACAACCTGCACGTTTGCCTTAATTTCCACCGGGCTCCGGGCTACTGCGTGAATCCCCCGAAGGAACCTAAAAACCTTTGGATCGATCCCGAGGCCCAACAGGTTTGCGCCAAGCACTGGGCCCTGTTCGCGAAAAGATACAAGGGCATTCCCAATAGACGGCTTAGTTTCAATTTATTCAATGAACCCTTGGGCGTGGATGACGCCACCTACGCCAAGGTCGCGGGAATCATGGTCGCGGCCATTCATCGGGAAGATCCGGACCGTTTGATCCTGGCCGATGGAAACAACGGCGGCAAGGACCCGGTTCCCGCCCTTCTTCCGCTTCAAGTGGCCCAGTCCGGCAGGGGCTACCAGCCCTTTTCCCTCACCCATTACCAAGCCCCCTGGATGGAGGGTTCCATGACCTGGCCCCTTCCCCAGTGGCCCGCGGCCCTCATTACCTCCACCATCTACGGACCGGACAAACCCAATCTTCAAGGTCCCTGGACGCTGGAAGGAACTTTCGACAAGAAGTCGGAACTCCGCCTTCACCTGGGCACCGTTTCCCGGTTGGCTGTCCTAGCCGTATTAGCAAACGGAAACAAAGTTTTTGAAAAGCGTTTCACACCGGGAGCCGGCACGGGTGAATGGAAAACCTCCGCATACAAGGAAGAATGGAAAATTTACCAAAATTTCTACGACAAGGATTACACCGCACCCCTTCCCGCCCATACCCGGCGGATTGAGCTGGTGGTGACCGAGGGCGATTGGCTTGATTTTTCCGAGGTCGAAGTAAAACCCCTCGATGGAAGCAAATCCATCCTCATCCAACCGGCCAACCGGGATTGGGGCATCAAACCCGCCACCCTTTATTTAGACAAAGAGGGTGTTCCCGACCCAGCTTTGAATGCCGGCATGACGGACCGGGCCTGGCTGAAGAAAAACAATATCGACCCCTGGAAGGCGTTGGAAGCCCAAGGAGCGGGAGTCATGGTGGGCGAATGGGGCTGTTACAATAAAACTCCCCATGAGGTCGCCCTTCGGTGGATGAAGGATTGCCTTGAAAACTGGAAGGAAGCGGACTGGGGCTGGGCAGTTTGGAATTTCCGGGGTGAGTTTGGGGTTTTGGACAGCGGGCGCGCCGACGTTGCTTACGAAACATGGAATGGCCATAACCTGGACCGCGAAATGTTAAAACTTCTGCAGGCTTATTGATTTAATTCACCGGTTCTTCTCTTTCAAATCAGTAAACCCTTTACCTTTCCAACAACTATGGTCGTTACTACAAAATTGTTGTCATAATCACTTCTGAAATATCCTAGAAACCTTCAACCCCCTTAAAATTATTGGTTTTTCGATTTTAAAAGTTGGTATGGCAGTTGCTTTAGTCAAGAGTGTCGTTAGGAGGTTCCGATGGTTTACATCACTTTCGCCTACATCAAAAATTTTTTGGAGATGTGGCGGGCCATTCCGGCCCGAAGGCTCGTTTGGTCCATGGAAAAAAGGCTGGAGTGGTCCGTGGAATCCATTTCCAAAAGGCCTTACAGGCCCCGGCGGTAGTTCGATTTCTTTGCGTGGTACTTTCTTCACGCTTTCGCCGGCGCGTTCCCAAAAAACGCGCCGGCGCTCTCCTAGCTAACTCGTTGGGTCGGTCAGCGCCATCTTTTCCTTGGCGTCCATCATCATGTCACGAGTCATTTCAGCGATGCGGGGAAAGCTTCGAATCTCCCGGCTGGCCAGCGCCCTCTCATAAAAGCGCCGGGATTCCTTGAATAAATCCCTGCGGCGGTACAATTCTCCAATTAAATAAAGTATCCCAGGCTCCCCAAGGTTTTCCGGCATTTCCGAGCCCTTATGGAGAAATTCCTCATAAGCTTTTGCCGCCTCGGCCATAGCGGCCATTTCCTTGTGCTTATTACCCGCCATCCGGTAAAGCCAAACCAAATGAAGGTATAGGCTGGGAACGATGACGGCTTCCTGATAGGCCCGTATTTTCGAGAAGGCGATGGCCAATTCATGGCGTTTCACCGCCACCTCAACCGTACTGGGACCCAGCCCGAAAATCTCCGGCTTCTTCGCGTTCAACAGCCGAATTTTTTTACTGGCTTCCATGATCTTGGGTTCAGCTCCGGCCCGAAGAGCGTCGAAGTCCTTGTTGGTCGAAGCAAAGGTGCAGAAGGGGCAAGCGGTAATGGCGTAAAGGTAAGGACACTCCCCGTCATAAACGCTTCCGAAGTCGCTTTGCTTTTCCTTGATCTTGATCGCGGAAGAGCGCATGCGGGTGGTCTCGAATTCACCAGCGCAGAAGGGACACTTGAGTTTTTTGTTCCAAAGGGGGTTGCTCATGGAAGTCCTGTATAACACGGCTAAAAGTTAAGAGAAAGGCTATAGTTTGGCATTATCAAAATTAGAATAAAATAATAAATTCCAAAAAAACTGCCCCAACTTCGCCACATCGTCCTCACATAGCCTTCGGGTTATCCTTAGTCGTGATGTCGATGGCATAGGTGTGGGTTTCCAAACTGATGCGGGCGTAGATAATCAAGGGATGAACGGAACGCCATTTGGCTTCCAGTTCCTCCGATTCCTTCTTCATCTCCGCGATATATTGGTCAAGGCGTTCCTGAGCGTACTTGCGGACTTCTTCCACGCCCTTTTGCGTCGGGCGGCCGTGGCCAAAGCGGTCCGACACGTCCTTTTGAATGACGGTTTTCAACTTAACGATTATTTTGAGGGGTTTTTCATCCATGCCTGAAATTCCTTTTTCTCCAAGGCCGTTGACAGGGTATTAAACTTTAAAAGAACCTCATTGCGGTTCCATGGTCAGTGTCGACATCGAGCTTTCCCGGCCGTCCCGGGCCAGGGTAGTGATTCCAAATTGGTAAGTCACTCCGTTTTTAATATGTTCCAGCGTCACCGTATTATCTTGCAACGGCCTGGCATTGACCTTTTTGAAGGTCTGATCCTTCGGCTTCTTTAAGTAAAAATTATACCCCGCGACGCCTACTTCCCGCGCCGGATCCCAGCTTAGGATTATTTTTCCATCTTCCCAGCCCTTGACCAAACCCGTGGGAGCCGTCAAAGGCCTTTGACCCGCCGAACCAAAACGATAGCTGAGTGAAACTTGGTGCCCGACTCCCAATTCGCCCAAGGTCGTTAAGGCGTAGGACCATTCGGTGGGCCCCAGATTAAGACCTACTCCCGCTGACAATCCGGATAAACCTCCCAGTTGGCCCGAAGAAATCAAACGATAGCCGACCCGTAGAGCCGCCAATCCTTGGTACAAATATTCCGCGCCAACTGAAACCGTGGAACCATTTTTATCATTGAGCGCCAGTCCCCCATCGGCCCCTAATGCGATTTCGTGCCCCACCGCCAGCTCGGTTTGATAAGCCGCAGAAAGGTGAAGGGCTAGAGGAAGATCGGCCCCATCCAGAGTTGTCCCCAAATTTAACAAGGCAAGACCGCCGGATAATCCCGTTGGCCTGTGGCGGTAGAGAATTCCCAAATCAATGGCTTCGGCGGAAGAAGTGGTGCCGCTGACCAGACTTTGAAACAAAATTTTGCCCTCGGCCCCCAGGCTTAATCCTGGGGCAACTTCCAACCCAGCCCCCGCGTAAAAGTCCATTCCCAGCGGGGAAAAGGTCCCGTTGGCTTGGGGAGCTCCTAAGGGCGACAAATCATACAAAGCCACTTGGCCGAAGTTAATATAATCCCCGCCCAAGGCAATCCCCGACGTTCCAAATCCATGGCCATAAGCGAAGTGTTCCATCGTTAAATTTTGCGCCCATTGATTGTGAAGGGCGATGATTTGATCCCCTGAGAGATCGGCCAACCCGGCCGGATTAACCCTCAAAGCTTCCACATCATCCACAAGGGCCCCCAAGGACCCAGAAAAGGCCGCCTGTTTGGCTCCTGAGGGAATATCCAGCCAAGAAGCGGTGGTATCCGCCCAGGAACCCGCGCTCAAGGACAAGAAAAATCCCGAACCTAAAACAACCAAACAAAATTTAGCCACAGATGAACACAGATGAACACAGATAAATCTTTTTGATTTTAAAACAACAAAATTAATCATTTTTAAGTCCATCCGTGTTAATCCGTGTTCATCTGTGGCGAATATCTTTTAAAACTTTTTAAGGCTTGATGATGATCTTCTTCCAAACCACCGCGTCGGTCCCATCCAAGTAATGGATTTTCATCCGAATCATATAAACTCCCGGACCCACGCCCGTGGTGTCCCAGCAATTTTTAAGGCCGTTAGGGAAAGTCAAACTCGCAACGGACTCGCCAGTAAAGGTCAAAACTTCCCATTGACTGCCGCCGATGGGGTTATCCGGGTACATGCAAATAGTGCCGCCTTTGGCCACGGGAACGGGCGCCAAAACCACCTGGCCCAGTTTGGACAAAAATTGGGTCGGGGTCGGCGTAAAGGTTGGGGTGGGGGTAAAGGTGGGAGTCAAGGTACAAGTGGGGCCAGGCCAGCCGCAGGGAATGGGTGTGGAGGTCGGGGTACGGGTAATCGTCGGGGTAAAGGTAGGGGTAGCGGTTGGAATCATCCCCGCCAAATCATTCACCAAGGACTGGCCCTTGGGACTGCCCCACCCTGTGGCTAAATCAAACCCGGTGACCGCCGTGTAAAGCGTATCAGCGCCGCCCGTAAAATTATTATTGCTTCCATCATTGATGTCGTGAAAATCGTTGGAATAGATGATGGGGGTCAGGGCCAAGGCGTAGAGGGCGTTGTTGGCGGACCCTAAAGTTCCTTTTCCCAAAGAAACTCCCTGTTGATTCACCAGAGATAGGAAGCCGGCCCAAAGGGGAGATGCCGCGCTGGTTCCCTCCACCGCGCCTATAAACTTGTCCGGGCCCGAACCCTGAAAATTTCCTGCCACCGTGTAGATCCCATCGGCGACCATGGAGACATCGGGAAAATTACGATAAACGGTCGAACCGTTGTTGGTTCCCATCGGAACAGGGGTCTGGAAAAGCGGGATCGCCAGAAGCGTGGCGGCGCCATTGGAACAAACGCCTCCGCCGCTTGCCACGGGGGTTGAGTTGATGGTCGTGCTCCAAGTCGATTCCGAACTATAAGAGGAACCTGCCGTGGAAAGTTCTGTCCCCCCTACCAAGGTTTCCAAAGAGCTTAAATAAAGGGTAAAATCACCTGAAACCGTATCGACGGACCCCGGAACATTGTAGGAACCATTGTCACCCGAAGCCTCCAGATAAGCTTGTCCTTGCGCCGCCAACTGGCTCAGAAGAGTTTTTGAGGTTCCATCCCCAAATGTCCCGCCCCAGGAAGAACTGATCTGGGCGCAGAGGGGTGCTTGGGTCATACTTTGCAACATGTCATTGAAAGATGTGTTTGAATTGGAATTGGGACCCGCCTCAAAAACCACGACCTGGGCCCCCGGCGCGATGGCGTTGACCATTTCAATGTCTAAAGAAACCTCAATAACATTATCCGCATTGTTACCTATAGTAGAGGGCGCTCCATTGAACCCATTGACAAGAACCGTAACGGGAGAGATGAGAGTAGTTGAAGCATTGAATTGGCTTTGGTAATAGCTGATGTCCGATTGGAAAAAACCATCAAACTCAACCAGCCCCACCCTTTGCCCTGAACCATCCAAGGACGAAGAAACATCCGGCGCGTAGGCGTTCCTGAAATCTTTTCCGATATAAAAACCACTGGGTCCCGTTCCGGACTTTGAGGTAATCTTCCTTGCTGCGGTTGGGGCTCGATGGAACTTTGGCTTGGGTTCTGCAAAGTTATCCAGGCCGCTGATATGCCCGATCGAAACCGGACAATCCAACGAAGGTTCGGCATCAGGAGCATAAAATAGCCTTCCATCCGGCCGGCGGAAGTTGTTCAAATTCACGTGGAAAACTTTTCGGATATCCGCTGCCGTCGCCTTGATATCCACCATCAAACGGTCGGGAAAAGTAGCGGTCACCCGTAAACCCTTGGACTTTAATAAATTAACGGCGGCTTGATAATCGGCGGCCGAGGGGCTGAAACGGGCGGCGAACTCTTCCGGGGTGAGGAAATGCCGGTAACGCGGGCTTTTCGGGTCGTAAACATCCTTTAAAAAATTATCCAGTCCCTTCGGATCAGGCAGGGAAAGACCAATCACCAGATCAAGGGAAACCGTATCCGCCAATGGTCCAGCCATGGAATTTATTGTGGCGGCTTTCGGAATGTGGCCCTTTAGAATTTGGGGATAAGCCGAAACGATGCGGGCCGTGAATAAAACCATGACGGCCCCAGCCACCAGAGCGAGCATCAGCTTCTTCATAGAATTCCAATTTCTTTCATAAGGGTATTTCCAAAAGTTCAGATATTTTACACGTTTTTTCAAAAATTTCGGCTCAAAGAAATCAATTTAAACCCAATACCCGCCTAAGTTTTCTCAATGAGGACGATCAGCTGGATTTGCTTCAGGATCCCGGCCACCTTCTCGCATTCCGGTTTGCCCCCCACGTAAACGAGGGCCTTACCGCTATGGTGGACCCGCAAGGTAAGTTCGGTGGCCCTTTCCAGGGAATAGCCCGTGGCCTTCTGGATTTGGAGGATCACTTCATCGAAAGAATGGACTTCATCGTTGTATAAAACAACCTGCCAGGGGTTGCCCAATTCCACCTGAGCCTTGGTTTCATTTTCGACCGTTTCCAAGCTTCCCGTTTTCATCCCGATTTTCCCCAGAGTGCTCATTTTATCCGCCGGAAATCATTCTACACGCTTCGCCGTAAAAACAAAAAGGGAAGCCGAGGCTTCCCTTTTGATTAATTCGATAAATTTTAAAGAACAGCCAGGCTTTTTCTTGTCCAGAACTGGGCCGGCCTAATCCCCCAGCAAAGCGGACACTTCTTCCGCTATTTTCTCGGGGCTGGCGGGCTTCGCCAAAAAACGCAGATTCGGCAGCTTAATCGCTTCATCCCGCAATGCCCCGTTGATATTTCCGGAGAAAACAAGCACGGGTTTCCGCGAAAGAAGCTGGTTATTTTTAAGATGATTGAGGAACGTGAAGCCGTCCATACCCGGCATTTCCAGGTCCGTGATAATTAAATCCACTTTTTTTTGGGACATCCGGCTCATCGCCTGACGCCCATCCTCCGCCTCCCGGATCTCGTCCTCCGGAAAATATTTTTCCAAAACCCTTCGGATCATTCCCCGCAAGGTCAAGGAGTCCTCGACTAGGAGTATCTGCCGTGGTTTTCGTTTATTTCCCAATCCCTCCCCCGGTGGAGCGAATATCCCCCTTTCCAAAGGACTCATTCGGCCACCGCCAAAACCTTCTCAACGACTTCCTGCAGCAATCCGGCCTGAAAAGGTTTTCGAATAAATTCCTTCACGCCTTTTTGCGCCAGGGAATGGAGCACCGCCTGGTCCCCCTCCGAGCTTACGACCACGACCGGCAGGGCCGCCAACATGGGATCCCTGGCCATTTGATCGATCATTTCCACCCCCGTCATGTCCGGCATGTTCAAATCGGCCAGGACCAGATCCATCCAATTGTCTTTCATCTGCTCCAGTCCCTCCCTTCCGTTGGTCGCTTCCCAAATTTCACCCAAGGGAATGCGGGTGGCTTGCAATGTCCTTTTTATGTAGCCTCTCATCGTCGCTGAATCGTCCACAATGAGGATGTTGATCGCCATTGGATTCTCCTTTTTTCTTAATTAATTGGTGCCTATCTTATTCATCTCGGGTGGTACGGATAAAATTCTTCCCATGTTCGAATCGCGGGTCCGCCTTTTGCCGAACAATCCAATCCAGGAAGAGGATGGGGGGGAGCTTGAGCCGTTTGATTTGACAAGGACCGCTGGATGAGGTTGGGCCATTTGTGTCTTCTTTCCCGTCCCTTCCACGATGGCCACCAATTGCTCCACCACGCCTTTCAACTCCCCCGCCTGGCGGGCCATATCCTCGCTGGCGGTGGAAGTCTGCTTGGCATTGGCGTTATTATCCTGGGTCACCGTCTCCAATTTATCCATCATGGCGCCGATCTCCCGAATACCCTTGGACTGTTCCTGGCTATTGACCTGGATCTCGGTCAAGAGGCCGGCCACTTTATGGGTATTCTCAGCCATTTCCTGTAGAGCTTCACTGGCGGACTTGGCCACCTCCATGCCCGTCGAGGCTTGCCGGGTGTTGTCCTCGATTAAGAGGGCCGTTTCCTTGGCGGCCTGGGAAGAGCGCTGGGCCAATCCGCGTACTTCTTCGGCTACCACGGCGAAACCTTTTCCATGCTCTCCGGCCCGCGCGGCTTCCACCGAGGCATTGAGGGAAAGAATATTGGTCTGCTGGGCGATTTCCTCGATCGACTTCACGATCCGGTAAACTTTTCCGGCGCTCTCGTTGACGGATTTCATGGCCGCCAAGGTGTCTCTCATGGATTGGTTGGACAAGGCCATGGTGCCTTGGGTCCGAACCATCAATTCATTGGCTCGGTTGGCTCCCTCGGCGTTTTTTTCGGTGCGGGAGGCCATTTCGGACAATGCCACGCTGGTGGCCAAAAGGTTATTCGTCGAATCCGCGGCTCCTTTGGCCTGCCGGGCGCTGGCCCGGGCCACTTTTTCGGCGACATTCCCTACCTGGTCCGCGCTTCCCACCAATTGAGAGGCAATAGACTGGAACTTTCGGCTTATCCCCAAGGCCAACAAAACGCTCATCGTCAGCCCCAGAACCAGGCTGGTTGCCGCGAGGATCATCATGAAGAGAAAAGCTTTTTGATAATCCTTCTGGACCTGGGCGACAATCAGCTCCGACCGCTTCCACTTCAAGCCCACCAGCTTATCCATTTGTTCCACAATCGGATCCACCACCGGGTAAAGATTACTGGCCCCCACTATTTCCAAAGCCCGGGAATCCTGCTTCTCGAAAGCCTCCCGGAGCTGCATGAGAAATAGCTTGTTGTCATTCAAAGTGGCGTTCACTACCGCCACCGGTGTTTTCTCCTCATCGCTGACGTCCTTGAGCCCCATGTAGGAATTCCAGTTTTCCTGAGCCGCCTTGATGGACTCCTCCAATTGATCCCGGCCCATTTCCCAGCCCTGTCCGGCCCGGGTTTTTTCGACGGCCCCTGCGATACCCACCGCATAAGCGTCTGAGACCTTTTTCAGGTTATTCAAGGGATGGCTGCTGTCATACACCCTTTGAAGATTTTCCGACATGTTCCTCGCTACTTGCAGTCCCACACCCGCCTCCACCACCAAGGCCGCGGCTAAAACGGCCGCCGATAGGAATAATTTATTTTTCAAACTGGATTTATCGAACATATTTCCCCCTTGAAACCTTTAATCCCGGCATTCCAACGCCGGGGTCTTCCCTGAAACCAGACCACCGATGATCTTCTCAATGTTTAACCACAAGAATTTTTTTTCCGCTCCTCGAAAGCCCCGGATGTAACCGGCCCCGGCCATGTCGTTATCACCCAAGCCGGTTGTCTCCCCGGGAACCTTGATGAATCCCTCCACCGCCTCCACTTCAAATCCCGCCAATATTTCGGGAGGCCCCGGCAAATTGACCGTGACGAATTCCCCGAGGGCGGTAACCAAGGGGACTTCCAATAGACTGGATAGGTTTAGGACCGGTATGATTTTGCCGTGCAACTGGGTGACTCCCGTCAAGTGGCTGGCGTTCAAAGGCACTTCAGTAAAAGAAACAGCGGCCGCCGCTTCCCATAGGAAACGGGCTTCGAAACCCAATTCTTTTCCCCCGAGTTTGAAGACCAGGAAAGTATCGGGCAGTGCCAAAAATTCCGCGCTCATGCCGCCCCCCTGCCCCCAAGGCGGGGTGTGTCATCTTGGCCGTAGGACGCCCGCGATATTTCCCTGATGAGGGATGGGATATCCAATACCAATGCCACTTGTCCGTCTCCCAGGATCGCCCCCCCATTGACGGCCGGCAGGTTCGCCAGAAGGGGATTTAATCCCTTGAGAACCACTTCCCTTTTCCCGAAAATCTCATCCACCAACAGGAAAATGGACGGGCGTTCCGCGTCCAATTGAATCACTACCGGACTCCCCTGATCCCGTTTTCGTCCAAACCACTCAGCTAGATGAAGGCAAAGAACACCCTCACCCGAAAGAGAGCTCGCGGCCCCCCTGTCGTTTTCCATCAGGAAAAATTTTTTAATTTGGGACAAGGGAATAAGATAAAGGCCTTTTCCCGCGCGGACCAAAAGGCCCTCCAGCAGGGCCAAGGTGAGTGGAATGCGCAGGATGAACAGGCATCCTTCTCCCGGCATGGTGGCCGTTTCCACCGATCCCTTCAGGGAAAGGATTCGGCGTTTGACTAGATCCAAACCGATTCCCCGACCCGACACATCGGTGGGCTTGTCCATGGTGGAAAACCCGGGGCGGAAAATCATCTCTTGCCACTCGGATGGCTCTAAATCCGCTCCCTCTTCCACCCATCCCAGGGATTTGGCTTTTTTTTCGATTTTGGAGAGGTCCAATCCTTTACCATCATCCCGAATCGAAAAGATGAAGTGGCCTTCCTGCTGCCAGGCCTTGATCCACAAACCACCTCGGCCGTCCTTTCCCTTTTTCACCCTTTCTTCCGCGGCTTCCAAGCCGTGATCCACCGCGTTCCGAACCAGATGCAAAACCGGCTCCCACAATTCATCCACCAAGCGCTTATCCAAATGGGTTTCCCCGCCCTCAAATTGCAGGCGGACCGGTTTTCCGGTTTTAAGCGACAAATCCCTGATCACCCTTCCGATCCGAACAAAGAGGGGTTGAATAGGAACCATCCTCAGAGAAACCGTCTGATCCTGGAGCTTTCTCGCGAGTTTTCCCATTCGGTCGATCGAGCCTTTCAAGGGCGCGGTCTCCGCCCAATCCAGGACCCGCATCTGGACCTGGGTTTGACAGGTCATCCACTCCTCCAGCGTTTCCATTAACTCATCCATCTTGGCGGTCTCAATCCGCATAACCCCCGACTCCCGGTTCAACGGACTCTCGAAGTCCTCGCGAACCTCGGCTTCCTTTGCCGGGACCGGCATCGCCATTTTCTTTTCCGGGGCGTCACTTGAAGAAACCTTGTTTCTGAAAAGATGAGTGATGGGACATATTTCAATCCGCCCCTGCCCCATTCCCTCCTTAATGCGGTCGACCTGGACACGGCAAAGATCCAATAATTCGAGAAGGCTCTCGACTTCCCGGCTCGTGGGCCTGCTTCCCGAACGCTTGTATGGTTCCAGGTGGCCTTCCCCCTCATGGCACAGGTCACTTAACCCGGCGAAACCCAGATATCCAAAAAGACTTTTCAGGGTGTGGATGGGTCGGTATATCTGGAGAACATCCCACTTTTCCGCTCCTCCCGTCTGAAGCAGTCCCCGTTCAATGGCAGAAAAATGGGTCGGCACTTCCTGGAGGAAATCCTTGAAACCGGGGAGATCGTCCATCTTGACCGTTAAAAATCCATTGGGCTCTCCCGCCTTCGGAGCGGCCGGTTCCGGTTCAAACACCAAAACTTCCCTGCCCGGTACGGGGATATCGGATTTTTCCGCTTCCCGATTCAGATCCTTATCGGCCTCCAAAATAGCTCTTAAGATTCTTTCCAGACCCTGCTGGGAAGGCCTTCCAGCCTTTAAGCCTTTGATCAATTGTCCCGTCTGGAGGCGAAGAGTAGCCGCCCAGGTACCAAAGGTTTTATGAGCGTCAAGGGCCCACAGGTTCAGGTATTCGGCGAGTTTCAAAACACCGGCAAAATCCGCGGACTCGGTTTTTACGGCAAGGTAAGAAATTCTTGATAATTCTTCCTGGAGGTTCACCCATTCGGGCGTCGGGGTGACGGGCATCACCGGCTCTTTTCGTGCCAAGCGGCGGAAGGGTCAATCCAAAGCTGGACGTCCAACACCACGGATTCGAGGGCTACCATCATACGTGCCTCGGGAGGCCGGGAGGGTTGAAGAGCCTCAGAAGCGGGCAGGGGAAGAAAATGACGGAAGGCGACCTTATCCGAAGTCCGTATCTTGTTCATGATATGGCCGCAAAACATGTTGGAGAATTCGCAGAAGGCATCTTCCGGACTCGATGGCCTGTCCTCCAAGAGAGCCTTGGCCAAAATTTGTCCGAGCGACTCCAAGCTTCTCAAGATGACCAATCCCTCATATTGACCCGTCAGCCTTACCGCGCGGGATAAATCAGGGATCGGCACCTTTTGGTTTTCCTTGACCAATTGAACGAAAACGCCGGGCCAAAACCAAAGGATGTTTTCCAGGGCCTCGTAAAGATCCGCGGTGGTGGGAATGCGGATGTCTTTGGGCGACTCCGCGTCTATCAGGTCATTGCCGGTTAAACTGTCCATGCGCGCCGCCTGAAAAATTGATAGCTAACGACTATCAATTTAATAGCAGGGGGTTTGAGATGGTGTTGAATGCATGAAACTTCCAAGTAAATTACTTTCAGAAGGAAATTTGTTTAAAAACCGGCCGAAAATTTTCTAACGGAGGAAAAACCAAATCAGGGCCGAAAAAACAAGGCAGTAGATCCCGAAATAACTCCAACGGCCTTGGGACAGCCAGCTGGAAAGCCATTTCAAGGCAAGAAGCCCCGCGAGAAAACTGAAGACCATTCCGAGGAAGCCAGGAACAAAAAGTGAGGCGGTCTGCCCCGAGAGGGCATGCGCCTTCAATAAACGATGGATTTCTTTTAAAAGAAGCGGGGGAGTAATGACCAGCGCCAGGGCGAAACTAAAATCTTCCGCCGGAACTCTTCCCCATCCCAAAAGGATTCCGGTGGAAATGGTGGCGCCGGACCGGGAAAAACCCCGAAAAGGAAGGCAGAGTCCCTGCACCAGTCCCACGATAAGGGATGAGGAAAAACCGAATCCACCTCTTCCTTCCAGTTTTTTTGCCTGAGAAGCGGCGAAAAGAATCAGGATTCCGGCACAGGCCAGGGCAATGGAAATAATCGTTAAGTTTCCGAAAAGCATTTCCACTTCCGCGCCGGGGGTGGCTCGAAGCACAATCTTTTCAATGAGGAATTTAAGGCCAAACCCCACCACGACCGTTCCTAACGTGGCAATCGCGATTTGTTTCCCGAAGGCAAGGGCCCGGGAACCCGATTGAAAATAATTTCTAACCCAGGCCTTTCGAAAATAAACCAGGACCGACAACATGGTTCCCGTATGGAGCATTAAAAGAAGAAGAGTCATTTCCGGGTTCGAAGGGTCCAACCCCATGAGCTTTTCCGCAACGATCACATGGGCCGAACTGGAAACGGGCAATAACTCGGCAAAACCCTGGATCAGGGCTAATAAGACGATTTGGGTCAGGGTCATGGCCGTCCTTTTAAAAGGTTTAATTTTCCTAAAGCGACCGCCATCATAAACGAGGGTGCCTATCTTCGCCACAGCCGCTGTCTTAACTTCTTCCCTATCTTAAAAGCCGGTTTATACTTGTCCCATGCCCTCCCCGCGCAATAAACGATCCAAAAAGCCCAAACGCTTTTCCCGGACATGGATCCTTCTTCTTTCCGCCGGATTTTTATTTTTTTTCGGACACCCCCTGATCCACCTAACCTGGACCGCCCTCCAGGACGGAAACGACATCGTCCCCGTACCGCGGGGTTCGGTCGATGACGCCAGCCGGATGAATCAAACTGGAGTGGCAATCACCTGGGACATCCCGAAGGACCCGGCCGTCGCCGAGCAACAACTTCAAAACCTGGTCAAAAAAGCCGGACATTCCCGCCTAAAAATCTCCATCGCCGGAGCCAGACATTCCATGGGGGGCCACACGATTTTTCCCGGGGGAATTGTCCTCAATATGCTTCCCTTCAACCGAATGGAATTGGACGAAAAAAATTCGATCCTGACCGTGGGGGCCGGCGCCCGGTGGTCTGAAATTATTCCTTATCTGCAGACCCGCGGTTATTCGGTGGCGGTGATGCAGTCGAACAACCCCTTCACCATTGGCGGCTCTTTAAGCGTGAACTGCCATGGCTGGCAGCCCAACCACGCGCCCATCGCCTCGACGGTGGAATCCTTCCGGTTGATGAAAGACGATGGTTCGATCGTCCAATGCAGCCGGACCGACAATCGTGAGCTCTTTTCTCTCGTGCTGGGCGGCTATGGTCTTTTCGGCGTTATTTTAGACGTGAAGCTGCGGGTAGTGCGAGATGAAGTCTATCGACCGGAGCGTTTTGTTGTGCCGATGGAAAAATACGGGGAAACGTTTAAGGAAATGGTCGTCCAGCGGCCCGACGCGGGTTTGGCTTATGGCCGCCTTTGCCCCGGGCCTGATCATTTTTTAAATGAAGCCATCCTCACGGTTTATTACCGGGTGCCGGATAAAAAACCAACGCCTTATACACCCGCCGCTTCCACTACCTGGCTTAAGCGCCTCATCTTCCGAGGATCCGTGGAAAGTGATTACGGAAAAGAACTCCGGTGGAAATTGGAGAAAGATTGGGGCGGGGAAATGGGCGGAAGCGAGGCGACCCGAAATGAGATTTTAAATGACGGAATTGAGGTTTTCGAAAACCATTCGGAGGGAAGCACCGATATCCTGCAGGAATATTTCATTCCCCCGGATCAATTGACCTATTTTGTCCAACAGATAAAAAAAATAATTCCCGCCCAACAAGCGGACTTGCTGAATATTACGGTCCGGGATCTCAAGCGGGATGATGACACCTTCCTGCGCTACGCCGACCAGGACCTCTTCGCCTTAGTCCTGCTTTTTCATATGGATCGGACCGATCAGGCCGATGAGAAGATGGGGATTATGACCCAAGCCCTGATCCGCGCGGCCCTGCAGATGGGCGGGCGCTATTATCTTCCTTACCGGCTCCAAGCCACCAAGGATCAATTCAAAGCGGCCTATCCCCAGTCAAACCGCTTCTTCACCCTCAAGAAAAAATACGACCCCCTGCTTCTCTTTCAAAACGAGTTTTACACGAAGTATGGTCTATAGTTTTTTATGGAAGGACGGGATTTACGGGAACAAAATTTTGGGATTTACCGCCGGGAGGCGAGAAAACCCTTCACCGCCGCGACAGGCGTGTCCAGGGGGGGAACGCCCATGACCGTGACATATTCGACTTTTTTCTGGGCGTTCTGGAAACCCCAGCCGAAGGCCATCTTGGCTTGGGGATGTTCCTTCAACTGATAGACCTCAACTTTTCCCTTCCAACGGACGACGCCGTCCTCCACGATACGAACAGGCTGGGTTTGGACATAAATAGCGCCGCATTTCGCCCGGTTTTCTATTGCGTTCAATAGTTCGCGTTTGTATTCCCTGTAGTCCATGAAACCCCTTCTTGGCGGATGAACGGAGCTGATGACCCAGCTAGTTTAACCTGCTTGGCGGCCCCATGTCAGTGGATTTAAATGATCTATGGTGGGGTTCGATTCATCGCGCCCAGGGCGTTACCCGGCTTCGCCAAGGCTACGCCGAGGCGAGTGAATGTCGCCCCGACAATCTAAATTACCCCAACCAACAAAATTCCCCGATCAGCTTCCCTTTTTTTCCAGCTCTTCCCAGCGCCGGTAAAGGGCTTCCACCTTCGCCTTCTCGGCGTCAACGGCCTTTTGGCCTTCCAATAACTTGGAAACATTGGCGGCAATCGCCGGGTCCTCCAACTTGGCCCTGGCTTCGTTCAACTGATCTTCCGCGGCGCGGATGGATTTTTCCATTTCCTTGAGTTCTTTCACTTCCTTGGAGGTCATGGACTTCTTGGGTTTGACTTCCTCCGCAGGCTTGGCCGGGTGGGGAGAAAGGGTTTTCACTTTGTTCTTAACGCTCTCCTGGGCCCGGTAATCTTCCCATTGCGAGAGATCGGCGAAAAATCCGGCGTGACCCTTGCCGTCCAGAGCCAAAATCTGTTTGCTCACCCGATCGAGCAGGTAGCGGTCATGGGTCACCAGAACCAAGGCGCCCGGAAATTCCGCGAGGCTTTGCTCTAAAACCTCCAGAGAAGGAATATCCAGATCGTTGGTGGGTTCGTCCAACAGAAGCAAATCGGCCGGCCTCAACATCAACCGCGCGATCAACACGCGGGATTGTTCCCCGCCGGAAAAACGGCTCAAGGGGCGGTCCAGCTGATCCTTATCAAAAAGAAAACGCGTGGCCCAGCTCGTCACGTGAATCTGGCTTCCTTTGTAGGTTACATAATCGCCCTTCTCGCAGAGGGCTTGCCGCAGGGTCATCTTCAAATCCAATTGATCCCGGTGCTGATCGAAAGTAACGACTCTTAAATTTTCCGCCTGTTTTAAGTTTCCCGTGTCGGGCGCCATTGTGCCGGCCATCATTTTGAGCAGGGTACTCTTACCGCTCCCGTTTTCACCCAAAAGTCCCAGCTTGTCGCCGGGGGTTAAAAGTAAATCGAGGGGGCCAAAAAGTTTCCTTCCGCCCAGGCTCTTGGTCACTTTTTCCGCGGCCACTAGGCGCTGGGTCTGGCGTTGGCTTCCGGAAAAATCAATCGTGACGCTTTTGCCCTGGTTGTTGCGAAATTCTAAATCCCCCAATTCCCCCATCAGATCCCCGGCCCGGTCGATGCGGGCCTGTTGTTTGGTCTGGCGGGCCTTGGGGCCGCGGCGAAGCCATTCGATTTCCCGGCGCACCAAGTTGGCTACGGTGCTTTCCCTTTGGGCTTGGCTGTTGAAGAGGTCTTCGCGTTTTTCCAAAAATTGGGTGTAATTTCCCTCGTTGCCGAAATAACCTTCCGGGTAGCGTTTATTCAACTCGATCACCCGGTTGCTCACCTTCTCCAAGAACCGGCGGTCATGGGTAACCACCAAAAAAGAAAAATTCAGGGTTTCCATAAACCCTTCGAGCCAAAGCACCCCTTCTAAATCCAGGTGGTTAGTGGGTTCGTCCAAAAGCAGAAGATCCGGTTCCCGCAAAACCTGGGTCAAGATCGCGAGCCTTTTGCGCCATCCTCCGGAAAGTTTCGTGACTTCCTGTTCCGGATGGGTGAACCCCGCGTCTTCCAGGCCCGCGTCAATCCGGATGTCAATTTCCCAATCCTCCAGCCCCAGGCCCTGCAAGCCTTGTGTCACCGCGTCGCGTACTGTCAATCCCGCGCCCACATCCTCAAATCGGTCCTGCTGTTGAAGATAGCCGACCCGGAGGCCCCTGCGGGCCGCGATGACGCCGCTGTCAGGCTTTTCCACGCCCGCCAAAATTTTCATGAGTGTGGATTTGCCGGTGCCATTGGGACCAATGAGCCCCGTGCGTTCGCCCTCGAAAAGACCGAAAGAAAGGTTTTCGAAGAGGGGCCGCGCCCCGAAACTTTTGGATAGGTTTTGACAGCTTAAGAGTATTCCCAAAATCACGTTCCCCAAGAGGTAGATAAGAGGGGTAAGGATAAGGGCAGAGGGGCCAAAATCAAAGCCGAATCAGCTACAGCAATAACGGATTTTGGGGGCATCCTGCCTGTAGGGGCGGCATTTACTCGCCTCGGCGCAGCCTTGGCGAAGCCGGGTGACGCCCTGGGCGCGATAAATCGCGCCCCAACAAAAATCCAAAAAGAAATGCTAGATCAGGCCTGGGAATTTTTCCGAGGATAGGTTTTCAGAGGGATTGATCTCTTCGATCAAAGAGGTCAGGTTCTCGAACGGCAAGATCAGGTGGCTTTCAACCGTATAACAGGAGCTGTCAAAAATGGAATTAAGAAGCGATTCTTGTTCCGAGCAGGAGTCGGCGTTCATTAGCAGAAACCCGCCCCTTTCGTCAGCCAAGAGTCCGCCAAAGGCCAGCTTGCCGGACTTCTCCAGTTTTTTGATCAGTTGAAAAAGTTCTTGGCGGTTTTCTTTTCCCGATCCCTCATAAAGGGCCGAGTCCAATTCCGGAATCCTGACAATGAACTGCATAGAGCCTCACCTTCACGAGAGAAATATAGAAAGGCTAGTTCGTTTCGAGGGTTCTTGTCAGAGGACCTAGCAACGTTGGGAAGCTTCATGGAGGAAGCCGGGAAATGTCAGTCGCCCGGTTTAAAAGGATTCAATCAAACTAGCTTTAAAAGGAGCATAAAGCATGCCCCGAAAACAACTTTCGCGGGTTCGGCCGATTTAGTTTTGGTTTAATGTTAAGACTTGATCGAAAGAAGAATGTTTTGGTTGCCCGTGAAAACAAAAAGACTGTCGAAAAATTTTACAGACCAACGGGCTTTCGTTTAAAAAGGCGGATTTATACCGGTCGGAAAATGTAACCCCTGTTGGTTTTCTTGCAGGGGGAAATTTTAAATTTGCACGATTAACGTCTCATCGGGACGCAAAAAAAAGCGGGTCTGAGACCTCGCCCCACCGAAAAACCAATGAACCACCCGGGGGCGCGGCATAGGCCTCTTCCCTGCCAAACCCCCAATCCGTTTTATTTCTTTTTCAAATCATCCAAAACAATGTAGCGGAGGCCGCTCTTTTCCACTTTCTTACCGGTGACCGTGACCATTTCTCCGCCCTGAGTCACAAAGCGTTTCCGCGCCGAGTGGTACTGCTGGTCCACCGGGATATAAAGATTTCCATCCTGAAGCAAGGCCAGTTCCCCGCCCTCGCCGATACACTTGGCCGCGCATCCCAGATGTTCCGCGCCATGGGCGCCCTTGGCGATGTAGCAGGCCACATCAATAACCTCGCACTTCAGGACCTGGTTGTGGGATTTTTCAAGATTTTTATCCGCGTGCTTTTCTTTCATTTCCTGCTGGGCAAGCACACTCCCCGTGAAAAAGGATAGAACCACCGCCGCGACAAGTCCCGTCTTATTCATATTCATGTCTCCCCAAGATTTTTATGATCCGTCTAAGAATACTAATTATACGAAACCCAGGCCCCCTAAGTTTCAACCTTAAATAAAAAAGGTGAAAACATTGGCCTAAAACGCCAAATAATACCCTGCCCTTTTTCCCAATCTCAAATATAATATCGCCCGGTTTAGCCCAATCCCAATTTTGGAAAAGGTGGTACATGGAAAAGTTCAATCTGGATGGTCCTGCCGCGTTTGTCATTCCCCATTGGAGCCAAGGTTCGGCCATGGAACGCAAGTGGCTGGATGAGACCTTGGAAAGAATCAAACTCCAGACCGACCCCAACTGGGTTGTCCTCATCGGCGACGGAAATTCTCCCTCCGCCGAAGCCAAGGACTACCTGCGCCAACTGGAAAAGGAATACGCCGGTAAAATGAAGATCCTCTTTATGGAACATTCCGACGGTCCGGGCCATGCCCGCAACGTCGCCATCCAATACGCCTACGAGCAAAAGTATCCCTTCATCGTCTTCATTGACGCCGATGACTTGACCCACCCCTGGCGGGTGGAAGTGGTGCGCAGTATCTTCAAGAAAAACCCCAACGCGGGGGTGGTTTATAGCACCTTCAATATTATTGATGAGAACGGCAAGCCGACGCCCTACGCCAAATGCTCCCAATCCATCATCGAGATTCTGGAATCCCACAGCAATCCGCCCGAAGGCAAAGACGCTTGGATCAATATCTGCACGGAAGCGGGCTACACCAACCTGACCTCCACCACATCGGTCTTAACCGGCATCGCCCGGGACATTCCTTTCCCCGGCGAAAAGGCCAGCGAAGACTATTACGCCTGGCTTTGCTATTCGGCCAGCGGCGCGGAGTTTGCTTTCACGCCCTTGACCCCCACCAACTACCGCATTCCGCAAAATACGGAAGGGTCCGCTTCCCGCAGCCGGGAAGGCGGCAAGTCTAAATTTTACGAGACCAAATGCCGGGTGGACGCGGCGGGAGTCGAGAAGGCCATTGAACTGGCCACCAAGCGCGGGGCGATGGACGCGAAAAGGGCCGACGATATCCGGGCTAAGTTCTACATCAAGGAAGCTGTCACCATGTTCCGCGAAAAAGAAATGGGCCTGGCCAAGATGTGCGTGGACAATGCCTTGAAGTTCAACGCGGAAATCGCCAAGAAACTGATTCCGGAAAAGGGCCTCTCCAGCCTGAAGTAA
>CAZHFP010000035.1:0-21363 GCA_964531065.1 uncultured bacterium | reverse complement strand
ATTCCCGGTATCGTTGCAATAAGTGTTCGAGGCATTGCTTTGCCCCAGGATCACGTCCACTTGCGGGGCGGTCAAAGGATTCCGGATCCGGAAGACGCGGTTATTGAAGGAATCACTGACCCACAAATAACTTCCCGTAGGGTCGTTGGGATCCACCGCGAGGCCGAAGATGGGATCCCCATTAGGCGTGGGAGGAGCGATGGTCACCGACCCTCCCCCCCATAGATTCACGACCCTCCCCCCCGAGGGGTTGAACGTTCCCAAGGTCATGGCTGCTGATTGGAGGTTGGTCAACGGAAGGTTATACATTTCGACCCAACTATTGCTGCCGGTGAAACGGGCCACCCACAAATGGCCAGCTCGGTCGGACGCGATCCTTGTGATCTCATCGCCGGCTTGATTGTACGGGTAAGGGATCCCCGCGATTCCATCGGACGGTTGTCCGTTGGAAAGGCCCGCGGGACCGCCCACGGGCATGTTCCAATACATAAGCCTGAATATATCCGCGCCGATAATCTGGGTCTGCGCTACGCTCCCACCCGAAATGACGACTCCTTTACAGGAGAACATCCCGTAGTTCCCGCATAGATTTTTTTCAGAAGGTTCGTAAGGTTCAAAAAATCGCGCGTCCGCGGAATGAGCGGTCCCGATCTGGGGCGTTGGTTGGGGGGCCGGAAAGTGCCAAACATCATTGAGATTGAATGATTGAAGATAGACATCATCGTTCGAATTGTTGACGCCTATCCCTCCATAGGTATCGTGAAAATACCAGGGATTTTGCATCGTCGATCCCGAGGGTAGAGGCCCCGGAAAGGTGAAACTAAACCCCGGCTTGTCCCCGGCGGCCCCGCCCGAAGGGACGCCGAACTGGTCGCTTAACAAGACCTTCCGTGGAACGAAATTCAAGCTCGAAGTGACCCCGCCATTGTTCACGAACAGGATGGCTTCGGCCGTACCCGTATCGTTCACCCAAATTCCACCGGTGCCACCGGCGGAAACCGGCGCGTCAAGTTCCAACCCCACCGGCACGTTCAAATACTGTGTGACGGCGTAGTCGGCGCTTCCATCGATGTTGTAACCAGGACCATGACTGCCGGAGCTCTTTGGCGTATAGACCAAGACCCTTCCGATATAGATCGGGTTTCCATAAGGACTGCCATATCCCATGGAAGTGGGCCGATAGTCTTCTAAGATATCGGAAACATAGACATTGCCATAACCGTCGACTCTTACCGAAGTGGGCATCCAAATGTGGTTCAGGTCAGTCCTGTCATTGTAACCATACGTGTTCCCGCCAATAGTTTGATAAAGGACGGGCGACGCGGTCGAGGTAGTGAAGCTCCCTTGCCCTAAAACGACATCCGCGATGGTCTCCGGCGCGGAGCCGCCCAAATTAGGAAACCGTAGGACACGGTTGTTGGCTTCGTCGGCCACCCAAAGGTTTCCCCATGGATCGATAGCCACACCCGCGGCGTATTCGGGAAAGGTATTCCCCGGGACGCTGTTATTGAAAAGACCCAAGGTAGAAACAGAGGGCTGGGAATTGGCGCCTGAAAGATTTTGGTTGTACCAGAAACCGTTGAAATCGGGTTGGCCCCAGACATGGTCGGCGGTTTGCCCATTGGCGAATCCCAAAATTCCAGGGCTGTATCTCAGGACGCGATTGTTGTAATAATCGGTCACATAAAGATTACCCTGAGGGTCGACCGCCATGGTGGCCTGGGAATCAGCCTCCAGGACCGACTGCGAACGAGGATTCAAGGTGCACAAACAGGAGGCGTTCGCTGATGGAAGATTGGGAAAATTCCAGCTGCTGGAATCCCAATTGCAGGAGGAATGATGAAAATCCAACTGTCCAAGGACCACGTCCGCGCCTTGGTTGACCATTCCATGGGCATCGGTATTGGACAAGGCGTTGGCTAAACTGTTGTAGACCAATACCCGATTGTTGCCGGAATCATAAACAAACATCTTATCGTGAACCGCGTCCACCAAAACTCCGCCGGGGTTGAAAAGGTAATGGCTATCGGGCTGGTTTGGCGTGACCTGTCCAAAAGCGGCGTTGAGGACCCCCGTCACGAGGTTCCCCGTGTCCGCCTGGCCCAGGATGCGGTCGGCCCAAAGGTCGCCCGCCGAGCCGCGGACCGGCTGGGCCCAAGAAGGACTTGCAAGAAGAGGGAGTAACGAGGAGATAAAAAATAAAACTCTTGAAATTTTCAACGGAAAAATAAAAGACATTTCACTTCCTTTAATAAGTAAAGGAACCAAACTTATAAACGGAAAACGATGATTTATTCCTTAGATTTTAAAATTATATCACTCAAAAGTTCATTCAAGGCAATAAGCTTCCTTTTGGTTACTTGGATGATTTTAAATGATCAAAACGTATTATTTGAAAATGGCTAAATCCAATACGAGGTTCAGGTATTTGTTCAATACGGGCCCTCGTCGTTCACAACCAGAAACACCTCAAAAGAGGGGAGATACTAACGCCAGCGTTTTTACCCAAGATTGAGTTCGTCAAATTTGTAGTTTTGTGAATGTATCGCGGATGCGGCCGCCCCAGGGCGGTCCAAGTCCTTCCTAAAAAAGCCCAAGCTGCCCGCCTGCCACTGGCGCGAAACCCGCTCCTCCGCGTTGTAGCCTCCTTACGCTCCATATCACCACTCGATTAAAATTGATTTCTGCACAATCCTTGGCACTTTCCGAGTTTTAAAAATCCGATCGGAAGCGATAAACCCGCGGAGCTCCCTGAAAATAAAAAGCGTTGATTAATTCGTACTTTTTCGTTGAAAGCCCTGGTTCCCCGTTATAACTTCTCCTCATGCTCAACAAAAAGGGAATCAAATTATCGGAAAAGGGACAGGCATCGGCGGAATATCTTTTAACTCTATCGGCGGTCTTTATCGCTTTCGCCGGTGCTTCCCTTCTCTTTTCAAATCAAGTCGACCGCTACCTCTCGCTTTTATTCGACTTGATCACACTGCCGTTTTAACTAGAAATAAAAAAGGAGAAATAAAATGAAAAAACTAAATCAAAAAGGACAAGGCATGACCGAATATATTCTCATCGTCGCCCTGATCGCCGTCGCCGTCATCGGGGCGGTAAAATATTTCGGACATTCCACTAAAGATAGTTTCAACTCGGCCGCCGACGCCGTCAGCGGAGCCGTTAAAAACGGTATCGCCGAAGGCAAAAAATAATCCTCCCCCATGCGAAAAGCTTCAACCCCCGGGGGACAAGCGGCCGTTGAGTTCACCTTGGCGGCGCCCTTCCTCTTCTTGTTTTTCTTTTGCGTTATCCAAATGGCCTACACGGCTTATGTCGCTTTAGCGGTTCAGCGGGCGGCATTGGCCGTCGCCCGCAAAGCCTCTTTAAGCTCAGCCGAAAACTCCACCGCGTTTAAGGCCCAGTTAGCCCTATCGCTTTTACCGGTGGTAAATTTGAACCGCAAAACGGCCTTAACTGTTTTCGAGGCCCAGTATCAAGTCACCGTCTCTCCGGACCGAAAAAAAGTCCGGGCCCAGGTTCGATACCCCATGCCTATTTGGATTCCTATCGTCCGCGGTCTGTTCGGCGTGCCCCTCTCCCCTTCTTTCGATTACGGCCGCACCCCGGAGGGACAGGCCCTCCAAAAATTGTTTTCGTTATTAGGGCAACCACTCGTCCCCGCGACTTTCCAAGGCTCCAGCCTTCTGGTCAAATGGATCGTTTTTAACGAGGACACTTTCAACGAAGCCTATGGGGTCCGGTGAGATGAACACCTTTTCAACGACCCTGCAGAAACCCCTGGGCCAGGTTTTACTGGCGACATTGCTTTTTTGTTTTATTTTTACCGCCTTATTCGTGGGCCTTTATAAAGCCGGCACCGCTTACCTTTTCAAGGAGAGATCCCGGCGGGCCGTCAACATGACGGCTCTTTCGGCCGGAGCCGTGTACGCCAATGGACTGCAATTGGTTCGGGAGTCCAATATTTTACTGATGACCGCCGCCGCTTTTGACGCTTGGACAATCGGCAGCGCGGTCAGTGCGGCGGCGCTCGCTCCTCCTCCCCTTGATATCGCCGGAATTATTGCCGCCGCTAAAGTCGCCGATCCCCATACCCGCGACGGCATTCAAAAGGCTCAGGCCACTTTTTTCGGGATTGATCTCCCGACCGGCCCCTATCCGGAGCTCATATTCGGGCAGGCTGCCGTCGTGGCGGGTGAAAACGGCCTCTCGCAGCCGCCCCTATTTGCTTATAACCACCCGACCGCAACCGCCGAAAACGTGATGATGCCGAATATGGCTTTACGATTCAGGTCCGCCGCCGAGCTTTTGCCTGATACTGAAACTTCCTCCTTCTCACTGACCCACGACGGCATCAAGCACACCTTTTCGCCGGACGAAGTTGAGCCGGCTCACAATCCTCTAAATCCATCTCAAATGCGCGTTCGAAAGGATTTTCCCTCCCCCTATTCCGGATGGTGGGTTCGACGGGAAAAAGACGGCTCCAACTCGGCAGGCGGCAGCTTCCTCACCAAAATCGCCCCCCTTTCGGTTTTAAAACAGATGAAAGGCTATTTGGAAAAATTCAAACTGGACGTTACCGACCGGGACGACCCGCCCTGCCACACTTTTGCTTTACTGGGCGTGATGCCGGGAAATATCGGCGGCCAAACAAAACGTTTTTTTCAACTGGGTGAAACTCGGGTCACGGCGGACGGCTTGGCCGCCTGGGATATTCTCCACCCCATCACGACTCACCTGGAAAAAGTCGATCTGGACTCCTCCCCCGTTCTGACTCAAACGCTCCAAACGCTAAAAAATATCCCGGGCCTGAACCCTATGATCAAAAGCTCAGAAATTCTGGACGGTCTGTGAAAAAAGCGAATGCCTTAAAAAACCAAAACGGTCAGGCTCTATCTGAATTGACCCTTGCCATCCCCTTGTTATTCTTATTCGCGGCCGGGATCATTCAATTTTCCATCGTTTTTTTGTCCTATGTCCAATTTGAACACGCTTGCGGCGAAGCGGCGCGGGAATACGCGGCGGGCATCGTCGGAAAAGATTCACTCACGCCGGGCATCATCGACAACCTGGGTTATTTTACCCGTTATTTCGATCTTTCCACGTTAAGCGTCGAACCACGGGCGCCGGGGTCCGCCGCCTCCAATGCCTTCGAAAATGTCCGGCGGTCCATTGGAATCATTCCCCACACGCTTAACTTTGACGGAGCCGAATGGGCTATAAAAATACGGTGCCGTCCCCCTTATTTTTTTACCGTCCTATTTCCACAGGGACTTCCCTTTAAGACTATTCTGCAAGTCTACCGGTATCCCTCATGAACCACCTCGCCCGTTTCAAATGGTTTTACGCCGCCCTTGGGTTTTGGTTCTTTGCCGCGGCCTTAAGCTCGTGGGCCCTCATCTATTCGCCTTTTCATTCAAAAGTAAAAAAAATATCTGAGTTCTCCACCGAGATCAACGGCGTCGCCGAAACAAACCTTATTGCCGCCGCGCCGCTTCCCGTCAAAAATTCGTTCGAAGAAACGTCGAACGACTGGAAGAACGACGGATGGGTTTGCGTCACCGGAAGAACGAACCTAGCTGGATATTTTTTGGACCTTCCCCCAGAGGACGCGGAGGCGCTCGCGCCTCTCCTTCAATTAAGTGTTTTTAAAAAAAATAAAACGCTTCGGCTTTTGGGTTATTTAGCCGGACCCGCTGATGGGCAAACCTATCAATGGACCGCCGAAACATCCACCGACGCGGTTAAGCCCCAAAATCCCTCTTCTGTGGATTTCCCCTTAAAACCCCCGCCGGGTTCTTTTCATCTGTTCGCCGTGAGAACCGGCCCGATGGCAGCGCTGACCTGGTCGATGTCAAATCAAGACCATCCGGCCGAGCGGTTTAAAGAGAATTATATTTCGCAGGGTTATAGCGGAAGACTTATACGCCAGGAAAAGAGCCTATCCCAATTTATCCTTCAAAAAGGTCAACTCAAATTGTTTTTAGCGGTCAAAGAAGAAGACAAAAATTGTGTATTTAATTTAATTCTCCCCCATAAATGATAGACCTGTATTTTGTGCATTTTAAAAGAGAATAAAAAATAGTAACATTTCAGCCGTAACAACTCTTCGTCCTGTCGAGGTTGTGATGAAAAACACAAATTCAATGATCGCTGTAACGGTCGGTTTGTTATCCGGCGGGCTGGCCTTTTATCTGCTTTTTGAAAAAACTTCAGAAATCGAGAAAAAAACCACTCCTGTCGAAGTCCTCGTCGCTTCCCGATATATCCCGGCCGGCAACCTTTTAAACAACGACATGATCGAAAAGAAAACCATTCCCGAATCTTTTGTCAGCCCCAGCTCGATCCATGACATTCGGGAAGTCGACGGGCTGATGAACCTGGTTCCCATTTCTTCCGGCGAGCAAATTCTTTCCAATAAGTTTGTCCTCGCGGAAGACTCCTTGGCCCTTTCCCTGGCCCCGGGTTTTCGGGCCTATACCCTTGAAGTCAACGAATCCAGCGGTGTTGGGAATCTTATCCGGCCGGGAAACCACGTGGACCTATTAGCCAAAACCGAAATCAACAAAAGAGACATCACGTCCTTCGTGCTCCAAGACATTCAAGTTTTAGCCGTGGGTCAAAAAATGAGCTGGAAAAAAAATCTCAAGTCAAATCCCGAATCAACGGCCGCCGACGAAAGTGAGAACAACACCGCTTACAGTACCGTCACACTGGCTGTGACCCCCCAGCAGGCCGAAATCTTGATGTATTTGGAGGGCCAGTCCCTTCGACTGGTGCTAAGGCCCCCCCATGACGTTGAGATTGTTTCCCTATCCCCTCAGAACGAGGCCGATGTCATGGCGAAACTGGGCCGTTTCATTCCGAATAAACAGGAAAAAAATCTAGAGATTATCCGGCCAAACTCAAAACAAGGAGAATAGATCATGCAAAAATCGGGATTGGTTGGTTTCATTTTGTCCGCCGCGCTGGCTTCTGGCCTTTCCGCCTCCACCGGCACGATCCGCTTGACGATCGGCGAATCTAAATTGATCCATGTCGAAACCGCAAAAAAAGCGGCCGTCGGCAACCCCTCCATCGCCGACGTTACCGCTGTCAGTGAAGAAGAAATCCTCGTTTCCGCCAAGGCTTCCGGTAGCACCAATTTAATCTTCATTTCTTCGGATGGCGGAAAAGAAACCCGCTCCATCCTTGTTTCCGCCCACAACTTGAAAAAATCCATGGTGGAAGTTGGGGTGGAAATAATGGAGCTCGAGTCCCAAAGCGCGTTGAAAGCGGGATTAAGCTGGGGGTCCCTCTCCTCCGACGCTTCCGGCGCCGCCTCGATCACTCCCAATAATTTTTCGGCAAGCGAAAACGCCCCGCCCCCTCTTTTAACCCTGGGTTCGGTGACCCGGAACGCCCTTTCGGCCAGTTTTCAACTGCTGATCGAGCGGGGCAAAGCGAAAATATTGGCCAAACCTAAGCTTTTGGCCGTGAGCGGTGAAGAAGCAAGTTTTCTTGCTGGCGGCGAAGTGCCCTATGTGACGGAAAACAAACTCGGATCTTCCAACATCCAGTGGAAGCCCTATGGCGTCAAATTAAAAATTAAGCCCACCATTGATGGAGACGGAAATATTTCCGCGAATTTCCGGGCGGAAGTAAGCGGATTAGACGTTCAAAACGGAACCGCCTTGGGGACCGGCGTTGTCGTGCCGGCCTTAAAAACCCGCTGGGTAGAAACAACCGTCTACATGAAAAGCGGCAGTACCTTGGTGATCGCCGGCCTCATCTCGGAGGAAAACCAGAAACTGACTTCGGGCATCCCGCTCTTGAGCGATATCCCCATCCTGGGAGAACTATTCCGGTTCACGGATAACGAAACCAAGCAAACCGAATTGGTTATTTTCGTCACTCCATCGCTCGTAGGCCAAACCGACGAGGACAGTTGATTATTCGTTCGCCTCGGGCGCCTTCGCGAGACCCGCGACCGAATCCCCCGGTTTTAATCCATTTTTCTCAAACCAGTCCGCGTTCATCTCCAGCGCGTATTTGGCCTTGCCATTGGAAAAATTTGAATTCTCGGTCTGGGGGGACATCTCGAGAATATTGAGGATCACTCCCCTTTCGTCCATAAAGGCGATACTTAAGGGGATCAGGGTGTTTTTCATCCAAAAGGCCCGTGGGGCCGAATCGGGAAACACAAACAACATTCCCGTATCCGCTCCCATTTCTTTTCGAAACATCAATCCCGCGTCCCGGGTTGAAATCTTATTCGCCACCTCCACTTGGATTTCCTTATTCCCCAGGTTGAGTTGGACGACCGGAAGATCCGAACGAATGCCTTCGTGGCAGGAAAATCCGGACAAAAAAATCGCCCCGCATACCAGGAGTGGTTTCAAAATGGATCGGTTCAAATGGGACAAGTTCATGAGTCTGTTTTATCCTTTAACCCCCATGGAATTCAATTTTTTATTGTTCAAAAATCATGATTTTCAAAGGGCTTTTTGAGGAAAATGAATTGACGACTGTAAAGAATTTGCCTTAAGATATGGCCTATGAAAAAACTTTCCGTTTCCTTTTTCTTCCTATTATCCGTTCTTTTGCTTCCCCTCTCCGTCCAATCCGCCGATCAAACCCTAGATGTTCCTCCGCCTCCCGACATTGAAACAACCAGTCCCCCTTCCCTTCCCTCCACCGATAAGTCGGCCGATATTGCCATACCCCCGCCTCCTCCCCTATCAACCACCGATGACAAAAAAACCGATGTTTCCGTTCCTCCGCCGCCGGTTTTGGCACCCGAATCCGATAAGACATCCTCTTCAACCGCCGATATTTCAGTTCCTCCGCCCCCCCCAGTTCAATCCGAGGCCGATAATAAAAAAACCGATGTTTCAGCTCCCCCAGCCGATAAGACAACTTCTTCAACCGTCAACGATTCCGTGCCTCCCCCTCCGGTCGTGCCAACGGCCGATGATAAAAAAAGCGAAGTTTCCGTTCCTGCGCCTCCATTGCCGGCGGTAGAGGCGGCCCCTCCGGCCAAGACCGCGGAAAAAAGCGAAGAATCAACGGCTCCCAAAGCCGTTAAAAAATCCAAAAAAAAGAAAACCAACGAGCCCATCGCGGCCAAACCGGTCGAGATACCCCAACCAACCCCAACCGCCGCTCCGGCCGGGCCCGGGCTCTCCCAGTTGGTCACCGCCTATAAATACGCTTATGAGCTTTACGCGGCCAATCAATTTGACAAGGCGAAAGATATTTTCAAGAAAATATCCATGGTTACCGATGAGCCGACTCTGATGTCGAATTCTCTCTACTATTATTCCCAATGCGCCTTCCGGACCGAGGATTACGTTAACTGCGTTAAAGGGTTAAAAGTTCTGGTGAAAAAAGCCCCGGATTGTTCCGCCATCAAGAAAGGCTTCGTGACCCGGTTCTGTGTTTTCCTCATTGATCAGGCTTCCAATTTGCAGACCAATTGGGATTATTTCCGCTATCAAGTCGCCGATGATGAAAACGGGAATCCCGTGTGGAAAGAAAGCATTCCTCCCGGCCCCAAAATCAAAAGAATTAATTTCCGGCTCGGCTTTGGCCTTTACAGCGTTTTACACGCCATTCAGCCGGACTCCCCCGAGGACGCCGCGGCGAAACAAAAACTTCAAAAAATGCTCGACGCCCCCCTCACCGTCGTTTGGGTTGATGAAAAGGCCGCGAAAACGAATTACGGCCATTCCGGGGATTTCCTATCCTTATTCTCGACCAATGAAAAAAAGAATTTTTCAAAGGTTATTTGCGACCGGATGTTCTTTAATTTCCAAACCGAGTATTTCTATAAGTTCCTCGACATGCACGACGACGTCCGCAATTTGAGGCCTCGGTTTGTGGCTGTCAATAAAATCGTCAAAGAAACGGCCCAGGCGGGCGCCCCGCCCCTGCCGGAGTCCAACGAGGCCTCCGGGGCCATCACCACCGCCGTTTCAACCGAGGAGGACCCGAATAAAATCCTCACGTTATACAACCTGCTTCACGTGGCTGGTTACTATCCTTGGCTCGATAGCTATTCCAATACCATTGAAGCCGCGCCAACCGATTTAAATTTATAGCGCGAAATGAAATTCCGCGCTATCGGGGCCCTATTTCTTTCCCTTATTTTTTTCTCCTGTCCCTTAAGCGCGTTTCCGGATAGTTCTTCCACAAAACCAGATGATTCACCCCAACCGCCCGAAGCCACCCCCCAGGTCACGCCAACCGCCGGTCCCTCCAAACCCAATAAAAATATCGCTCCCCTCAAGGCCTTGTTCCTCCACAAACCCATGCCTTCTCCCTCATGGGGCAAAGTCATTCAATATCATCGTGAGCAAATTTTAGCCCTCTCTGAAAAAAACCGGGAGACCCTTCACGAGTTTTTGTTCCAAGACGACGAGGGAATTATTCGAACCGCCACTTATCACGAGAATGCCTCCGGTGACGGCTATTGGGAAGTTTGGATATGGGACCAACCTTAAAGAATAAAAAAATTGTTTCATTTTTGGGTGCCAAGGGCGGCGTGGGCTGCTCCATTCTCACCGCCCTGCTGAGCCGCGTCATGTCAAAAGGGGAAAAAATAAAAATGGGAATTGTCGACGCGCTTCCCTCCGACTATTCCGCGACCCCGGCCTACCTCTCCATTCCCCGCCCCCAACACTCTTTGGACCAGCTCCTGCCTTACCTCGACCACCTCCATTCGAAAATACTCGAAAACTATTTTTCGACTTCGCCCGAAGGGGTTGCCTATATCCCCGTGGTTCGGGATGATGAAACCAAACTATTACCAGCGGATTTACATCGGCTTCTGGAGGGGTTAAGCCCCTGGTACGATCTCCTCTTCGTGGACCTGTCCAGCTTCCCCAGCGATCAATATTCAACCTTTTTTGAAAAAAGCGGCTCCATCATCCTCGTGTCATCCCTTGATCCCGCCTCGCTCAAGTCCATTCATGACTGGGAAACAAGGCTGTTACGGCTTCACTTCCGAACGCAGGACTTCAGTCTGATATTCAACCAGCAAAATCAATCTCAATCGAATACCTTGGATTTCAACGGATTGTCGAAGCCCTTCAGCCCTTTAGGACAGGTTCCTTTTTTAGGCGTAAATTTATCCCTCAATCTATTTGAAAATTGCGGCATGAACCTGGACATTGAAAAGGGATTTGAATCCCTCGCGGAATCCCTGCTGTCCAAATTCAAAAATAACCCTGCCGCGGCCCCCTCCGATCCGGCAGCCGCCGGAATAGAAAACGGCGCCGAGCCCTCCCCGGCAGGTGATATTCCCCTGGAACAGATCAACCAACTCCACCAAAAATTACTGGAAGAGCTTAGAAAATCCGGAACTTTAAAGGATCAAAAAAACGGCGATGGAGTCCAGAGGGAAACATTGGAACCGGCCGCTAAAATTTTATTGGATCGGTTTATCCATGAAATGGAAATCCCGGACCGCGGGACCCGGCAGCAGCTTCTTACAGAAACCTTGAACCTCGTCTTTGGCCTGGGACCCCTCGAAAAACTGCTTCAAGATGAAAAAATAACCGAGATCATGGTGAACGGCCCTGAAAATATTTTTGTGGAAAAAAACGGCCTCATCGAGAGAACCAACGCGCGCTTTCTCAACGAACAGCAGTTGAGAACGGTCATCGAAAGGATTCTGGCCCCCATCGGCAGACGAATCGACGAGAGTCAGCCCTATGTGGACGGCAGGCTGATGGACGGTTCGCGGGTTAATGCCGTCATTCCCCCATTGAGTTTAACCGGACCCGTGGTGACCATCCGAAAATTTTCGAAGCGAAAACTCAGGATGGAAGACCTAATCAAGGCCCATTCCCTTACCCCAGAAGCCGCGGATTTCCTTTGCGCTTGCGTAAGGGCCCGGAAAAACATCGTGGTTTCCGGCGGCACTGGCTCCGGCAAAACAACGTTATTGAATATTCTTTCCCATTACATTCCCTCCGGCGAGCGGATCATTACCATCGAGGATTCGGCGGAGCTGCAGCTTTCACAGGATCATGTCATTTCGATGGAAAGCCGTCCGGCTAATTTGGAAGGAAAGGGCCGGGTCACCATACGGGATTTGGTGATCAACGCCCTTCGGATGAGGCCGGACCGGATTGTGGTGGGTGAGTGCCGGGGCGAAGAGACTTTGGATATGCTTCAAGCGATGAACACGGGACACGACGGTTCCATCACAACCGCCCATGCCAACTCACCTCGGGATGTCCTGGCCCGGCTGGAAACCATGTCCCTCTTTACGGGAATGGAACTTCCTTTGCGGGCCATCCGGGAACAAATAGCCAGGGCCATTCATATCATTGTCCAACAAAGCCGGCTGCCCGGAGGAAAAAGGGCCGTTACCCAAATCACTGAAGTTCAAGGCATGGAGGGAGAGGTTGTCGTTACCCAGGATCTCTTCAAACTGGAGCCGGAGAAGGGGTTGGTCCGCCGTCCCTTCGCCCCAGCTTTCATTGAGGACCTAAACCAAACCGGCTATCAGTGGCCTGGACACGCCGGAAAATAAAAACTAATCTTATTTTTTCTTCGAGGTCTTCTTCGGGGGAGCCTTTTCGGCGGTTGTCAAAGGAGCGGGCATGTAGGTGGTATCTCCCACCGGGGTAATTTGGGCGAGTTCGGCTTTAAATTTTTCATACTCATCCGCCCGGGTCTGGCGCACATCGGCGTCCAAGGGCCCTTCCGGCGGAATCCAATCCCCTAAAAAGGCGCGGCAAACAAACTCTTTCTCGGCGGACAAATCCACCCAATGGGTGTGGGGTAAATAGTAAAATTCCTGCACCTCTTGGTAGTCCCACATCGCTTCTTTAAATTTTTTGTCCTTAAAATGGTTCTCCCCGCGGACGTAGGCCGCGTGGGCCCTCCGGACAACTTCCAAATTGGCCATGCCATAGGCGATTAATAAAGCGCCCACGATGATCGCCGCGTTCCTCAAACCGTTTTTGGGAGTGTTTGAAGTTTTCACGTTTTCGTTGCCGGGCAAAGAAGCCTCCTGGTTAAAATTGCCTTAAAAATCTCAAGTCGTTTTGGTAGAACAAGCGGATGTCATCAATATCATACTTAAACATGGCCACCCGTTCCACACCCATTCCAAAGGCGAACCCCGACCATTTTTCAGAATCAATCCCGCAATTTTTAAAGACGGCGGGGTCAATCATGCCGCAGCCCATCATTTCCACCCATCCGGATTGCTTGCAAATGCGGCAGCCGGCCCCATCGCAAAAGACGCAGGAAATATCCACTTCCGCGCTCGGCTCCGTGAAGGGAAAAAAACTCGGGCGGAAACGGGTTTTTACCTTATTGCCGAAAAATTTCTTGATGAAGGAGTCCAGGATGCCTTTCAAATGGCCGAAATGAACCCCTTCTTCCACCAAAAAGCCCTCGACTTGATGAAATAAATGGTGATGGGTGGCGTCGATCGCCTCATGGCGGTAAACCCGGCCCGGCGCGATGAATTTATGGGGCGGTTTTAATTTTTCCATGACGTGGATCTGGATCGGAGAGGTATGGGTTCTCATTAAAACATCTTTTTTTAAGTAAAAAGTATCCTGGGCGTCCCTGGCGGGATGGTCGGGAGGGAAATTTAATGCTAAAAAATTGTAGTAATCCGACTCGACATCGGGGCCTTCCGCCAAGTCAAAACCAAAACCCTGGAAGATAGCGCAGATTTCTTTCTGAACCGCGGTTAAAGGATGGGTCTTTCCCCAAGGCAGCCTGCGTCCCGGTAACGTCGGGTCCCAGTCGAGGGCGATCCCCGAACCACTGCGGTTTTCCATTTCTTCTTTTTGGGCGTCCAAGAGCCCGGCGATTTTGTTTTTGACCTCGTTGCAGGCCTTGCCCGCTTGCGGGCGCGAATCGGCGGGGACCTGCCCCAGCCCCTTCATGATTTCGGTGATTTGTCCGTTTTTGCCCAGATATTTTACGCGGATTTCTTCCAGGGTTTTTAAATCACCGGCGAGCCGGATAGTTTCCACGGCTTCGGTCAAAAGCGCTTCAAGGCGTTCAATCACCTTTTCCCTCAAGTTCTATAGGATGATGGTTCAACGAAGAGGTGACATTATTTAGCAGGATGAAGAAAAAGTCCAGAGAACGTACTTTTTCATATTTATGTCGCGAATCAACCCTTGAAAATACCAAGGGTATAACAACGATTCGCTCCAAACCCGTGACTGTAGACAGGGTATGAAAAATTCAATTAACACCCCGTTAGTTTTTGAGGTGAAATTTCACTAAGAAAAATATTTAAGAGGGGGCTTGCGACTTATCGACTTCTTTGGAAAATTCTGTCTTTTGGCGGAAAAGCATGAAGGCTTGAATGGAGCCGGTTTTCTCAAAATCGTCCCAAAGGGAGTCTTTTATTTCGGCGGGATTCGGTTTTACTTCAATTGGATTTTTTTTCATTTTTTCCGGCTTTTTCTGATGATTTCGAAGTGTATCACCGGCTTCCGAGGCTGTCAAGAAACCGGGCCTTGAAATCGGGCCGCGTACAAAGCCAGGCTGGCCGCCACGCCGACATTGAGCGACTCCACTTTCCCCGTCATCGGAATACCCACTTTTTGGCCGCAACGCCGAACCAAATCACCCGGAAGTCCGGCTCCCTCCGCTCCCACCCAAATTGCCGTCGGCTTACGAAAATTGATTTCCGGCAATCGATCCGCGCCGTCCATGGTTAAAGCGTAGGTATGAAAATTGTTTTTTTCAAACCAATCACCATAATTTTCCCAGGACTGTCCGGACATAAAAGACAATCGAAACAGCGATCCCATGGAAGCCCGGACTGCCTTCGGGTTAAAGGGATCGCAGCAGCCCTCCGTTAACAACAAAGCTTGCGCCCCAAAAGCCTCCGCGGAGCGAAAGAGAGTTCCCATATTGCCGGCGTCTTGGACCCGGTCCACCGCCAAGACCAATGAAAAGGGCTCCGCCGGCCAAGCCGGTTCGGGCTTCCCCACGACCGCCAGCAACCCCTGGGGAGTGACCGTATCCGCCAAATAGGAGACGATTTTAGACGTAATCTCAAAGCAGCGCACCTTATCCCTCTGGGCGCTGTCGTAAATCTTTTTGCCCTCCGGCCGGTTCCATCCCTCTTTGGTCGCGAAAATAAACCTGCACCTCAAGTCGCTCTTTAAAGCCTCTTCAACCAAATGAAAACCCTCGCACAAAAAATCGAGGGAGTCTTTCGCCTTTTTGGGCACCTTCAAGGAGTAGGCGTGTTTCACCATGGAGTTTTGCGCGCTTTGGATCAGCGAAAGTGGCTGCATGGTTGACCTCGGCTAAAATTAAAAAGACACCCCCCGCCGGTTCAAGGGCGAAGGGTGTCTTTTAAGTCTTGGTTAGAGTTTAAGAAGCTTTGGCGTTTTTGGCCATTTCGACCAATTGTCCAAAAGCTTTCGCGTCGGTTAACGCCAAATCCGCCAGCACTTTACGATCCAATTCCACGGAGGCCAGCTTCAACCCCTGGATAAATTGGCTGTAGGACATTCCGTGCTCCCGGGTCGCCGCGTTGATACGGGTGATCCAAAGGCGGCGGAACTCCCGCTTGCGGGCCTTGCGGTCCCTAAAAGCGTAATTTCCCGACCGCTTGGAAGCCTCGCGGACCGTTCGGTATTGGCGGCTCTTCGCCCCAAAATAACCCTTGGTCAGCTTGAAAAACTTCTTTTTACGTTTTCTTTTCGCGACTGCGCGCTTAATACGAGCCATAGGTCTCTCCCTTTAAATTCCTATCATTTTTTTGATGCGGCTGGCCTGGGTCTTGCCCAGAATCGGCTGACGGTGCGACTGTCTGCGGCCCTTCGGCGACTTGCTGGAAGCCAAGTGGCGGTGACCCGATGTTTTCTTAATCATGAGCTTGCCCGTGCCCGTGATCTTAAAACGCTTCAGAATGCTCTTCTTTGTCTTTGGACCCTTACCCATTTTCTTCTTCCTTTTCCTGATTGGTTTCCTTGGCCGCGGCCTTGGTAGGCTGGACCTTAGGGTTGAACAACGCCACGATCTGCATCCCCTCGTCTTTCGGGGGCGCTTCCAGTTCGGCGACCTCGCTCAAATCCGAAACAGCCCTGTCCATCAATTGCCGGCCCAGTTCCTTATGGCTTAATTCCCTGCCCCGGAACATCAACGTCAGTTTCACTTTATCCCCGTGTCCAAAAAACTTCCAAGCCATGTTCAGCTTCGTTTGGTAGTCATGCTCATCGATCTTGGGCCGGACCTTAATTTCTTTGACCCGGATCACCCTTTGTTTTTTCGAGGCTTCTTTTTCCTTTTTACGGATCGCGTATTTAAATTTACCGTAATTCAGGATGCGGCAGACCGGGGGAACTCCCTCCGGCGCCACTTCCACCAAGTCCAGATTCCGCTCGTTGGCCATGGCCAAAGCTTTGGATAAATCGATAATGCCCAGCTGTTCGCCGGCTTCACCCACCAACCGGACTTGCCTGGCGCGAATTTGATGGTTGATTCTTAGTTCTTTTGACGAAGAAATGTGGTCACCCTCCACCGAAAAATTTTAGTTCAAAAAAAAAGACGAACCTCGCAAAGCAAGGTCCGTCTTTAAATGAGAATATCCGAACGAAAAAAGGATACGATCAAAACCCGTTCGCGCCCGAAGGGCTTAGGGTGAGGGACGGAGGCCCCTGCTTAAACTCATTTTCCTTGTTATCCCGGGCAAAACCCGAACCAGGAGATGAGTGGGTGAGAATTCTATCCTTGGGTGTTTTTTTTGTCAAAGCTTATTTGGGCGGCCTCTTAAAGCGGAAGGGGCACATCCCCAAAATTGTCCATGATTCGCTGGTGAATCATGGCCTCCAGGGCCCTCTTGGCCTTTTCCGCGGGCAATTGTTCCTGCTTTTCCACCGCGTAGCGCCGCCAGGTGACGGTGCCATCCTTAACCTCATTCGCCCCTACGATCCAGATATTGGGTATCTTTTTCGTGATGGCGTTGCGGACCTTTTTCGAAAAAGAATCGTTGGACGTATCCACATCGGCGCGAACCATTAATTCCCTCAACTCTTCCTGTAACTTCTGGGCATAGGGAAGGAAATCTTCCGCCACGGGGACGATGCGGACCTGAGTTGGAGCCAGCCAGGTCGGGAAAGCGCCTCCCCACCGTTCAATCAGAAAAGAAATGAACCGCTCATGCGTTCCCAGGGGAGCCCGATGAATGATAAAGGGCTTTTGCTTGGACCCATCGGCGGCGGCGTATTCCATTTGAAACCGCTCAGGAGAGGTAAAATCCAGCTGAACCGTGGCGGCGGTTTCTTCCCGCCCGAGGACGTTCTCGGTCTGGTAATCAATTTTGGGCCCGTAGAAAGCCGCCTCACCCTGGGCCTCCTCATATTCCACTCCCAATTCCTTCAAAACGTCCCGGAGAATATTTTCCGTTTTCGTCCAGAGCTCCTCGTTCTCGGTGAATTTCGCCTTGTCCTGGTCATGCAGGGAAAGGCGGACCCATATCTTGTCCATGCGGAATCTCTCAAAATAAAACTTATGCATGGCCACGACTTTTTTGATTTCTTCCTTGATCTGGTCTTCCGTGCAATAGATATGGGCGTCGTTCATGGCCAGGCCGCGCACCCGCAAGAGGCCGGCTAATTGGCCTGATTTTTCGTAACGGTAGACGGTTCCATATTCGGCCAGCCGCAGGGGAAGTTCCCGGTAGCTTCGGGGGCGGTTCATAAAAATCATGTGATGGTGGGGGCAGTTCATCGGCTTCAGATAAAATTCCTCAGGGACCGAGTCCGGATCCTTTTCAACGCTCCTCATGGGGGGAAACATGGCGTCTTTGTAAAGCTGGAGGTGTCCTGAAAGTTTGTAAAGTTCCCCGCTGGCGATATGGGGAGTGGCGACCCGGACATAGCCGTCCTTGAATTCCAGTTCCTTGGCGAATTTCTCCAGTTCTTCCCGGATGACCGTTCCGTTGGGCAGCCAAAGGGGAAGACCCTTCCCCACCCTCTCATCAATGGTGAATATCTCTAATTCTTGCCCGAGTTTGCGGTGGTCCCGCTGCTGGGCCAATTGCCGGTTTTTAATGAATTCCTTCAGCTCATTTTCCGTGGGGAAACAAAGGCCGTAGATTCGGGTCAGCATAGGCCGGGAGGAATCACCCCGCCAATAGCTTCCCGCGATGGAATCGAGTTTGAAGGACATCACCGGAATCTTGGAGGTGTCGTCCACATGGGGGCCTTCACACATATCCACAAAGGGGCCGCTGGAATAAAAGCTGAGCGAGGGGTTGGTCTTGAGGAGTTCTTCGGCGTATTCAACCTTTAACTTTTGACCCATCCCAGCCAATTTTTGGACGGCCTCCGCCTTCGGAAGGTCTTCCCGTTTGAACACCTGCTTGGCCTGGATAATTTTCCGCATGCGTTTTTCCAGGTCCGGAAGGTCCGTTTCCGTCAGGGGCGGGTCCAAAAGGAAATCGTAATAAAAACCCGTGCGGATGGGAGGACCGAAGCCCAGTTGAGCGGCGGGCCGTATTTGTAAAACCGCTTCGGCCAGAATGTGGGCCATGGAGTGCCGCATTTTATAAAGCGACTCGTCCATTTTGTGTTTGGGTTCGTATTTATCCGACATAGACCACCGGGGTATCAGGAATATCCATTTTAAATAAGAAGGTTTTTTCGGAAAGTTCTTTTAAAAAGCGGAACACCATTCGAAGACCCGCAAAAAATCCGGCCCGATGTTCTTGGGGAACACGGGCCGGGTCGAATGGTGGGCGTAACTGGACTCGAACCAGTGACCCCTTCCATGTCAAGGAAGTACTCTAACCAGCTGAGCTATACGCCCTTCAAAAGCAAAAACGGACCTTCTCGAAAAAAGTTCAATACTTATAAAGCTTATTGGCCCCACTTTCAAGTGTGGAGTTGGGTGGATTACTTCGGAAACAACTCTTGGGTGATATTTCCCAATTCCCTGAACTTTTCCTGGTAATCTTCCT
This sequence comes from uncultured bacterium, assembly GCA_964531065.1. Lineage (GTDB taxonomy): Bacteria > Oederibacteriota > Muellerivitia > Muellerivitales > Muellerivitaceae > PALSA-1180. Next base: position 2,411 of record CAZHFP010000035.1, on the reverse strand, counting down.
GGCTCAACCGGATCACCTCGTAGGCTTCTTCCCGGTTATACACCTCGACGATTTCGGTTTTTCCCATGCTCATGGAGGGAAAATCCTTGTAGGTCAAAAAATAATGCCTCAGCCGGTCGATCAAATTATGGGGGCAATCGCTGATATCGCCCATGTTGCCGTAAACCAAATCGCCCCTCAAAACGGCGATGATTTTATCGTCCGCCTCCCCGTTATCCCTCATCCGAAAGCCCCCGATGGGCTTGGCCTCCAGCATAATGTCGCTTTTAAAAATGGGCCTCTCCGACAAGACGCAAATATCCAAAGGATCCAGGTCGCCCTCGATCCTCTCCAAGCTCATTTTTTGGGCGAAAAAGCCGGAGACTTTGGGGCCGCAATAGGTCCGGGGAATAAATCCGTAAAGCGACGGGCATTGGCTGGAAAAGGCCTGGGGGCGGTCCACTTTGAGAAATCCCGTTTCTTTATCAACCTCGTATTTAACGGTGTCCGTGGGTGTGATTTCAATATAGGCGTTCACGATGTTGGGCGCGTTTTCGCCGATGGACATCCCGTGCCAGGGATGGCTGCGAAACATAAAACGGGAATATTTAGAGAACGACTCGTCCGCCATTGAAGCCCCTTAAGCTTAACCCATTTAATTTGTAACTTTGAAATCAGCTTTATTATACCCTTCCGTGATGCGCCGGCTTCATCAAATCGAATACCGTTTTCACGGGATTAAAGGTCTCCAAGGGCACCTCGACGAACAAGGTAATCCAATCCGCCATGGCGCCGTTCCACAGCCCGGGTAATTCCAGCGCCTTCAATTCCCTCCCCTCCATGGATTTGCGGCTGATAAAAACCGCCTCGGGGTCGGAATATTTTTTCAGATCGAACGGCTTTCCCTCCCAATTCCGGACTCCGCAAACCAAGTCCACCGGGTTGAAATGGCTGGAGGATTTGAACAGGCGCTGTTGTTCCGGGGATTTAATATCCACCTGGGCGCTTTCCACGATTTGGAGCGAAACCTGGCCGCCGGTTCCATTAACCCAAAAGGGGCCGCCTCCCGGTTCGCCTTGATTAGGAACCATTCCGCAAACCCGGATCGGCCGGTCGAGAGCGGCGATTAAAGACTCCCGGCGGGCGGACGCCCCTTTTTCTTTCAAACCCGGAACTAAGCTTAGCCCCAAACGATTCCGGGCGAATTTTTCCGCCGCCTCCAGTACCGCCTCCGGCGCGCCAGCCGGAAGAAGCGCCCGAAGATGGTGAAAAAGCTCCCCTTGGATGAGGGCTAAAAAACCCGCCAACCTTTTTTTCCAATCCACGGTCACTTCCAGGAACCTTCCAACGGCCACGTTATCGATGTTTTTAACAAAAACAATATCACCCTGAAGTTGATTTAAATTTTCAAGAAGGGCCCCATGGCCCGCCGGCCGGAAAACCAGCTTCCCTTGGGAATCCCGGAAAGGTTCATTATCAAGGTCCACCGCCAGAGTATCCAACGCGGGATTTTGCGTGGAAAACTCAATTTCCAAACGGGCCCGGTTTGTGTCTTCGTAACTCTTCCGAACTTGGGCGAGTTTGCCCTCGAACTCGGCGGTTTGGTTTTTTGCGACGGTAAAATGGATCCGGCAGATTCCCTCATCGTCTTTAACCGTGTGAACCGCCTCGATCAAATGCTCCTCGAGGGGGGTTTTTCCCCCTCCCCCATGGGCATGAAACTTAATCAAGCCTTTTGGTTTTTGGGAATAACCCAGGCCCGCCCCGGTCAGAAGGGTTTCCCAAATAACCCCGTATTCCCCCTCTTGAAGCAGGCGGGTAATTTCTTTTCCCTGGTCCTTCAGCGCCGAGCCTAAATCGTCGTAAAAGGCCAGATGGGAAAGGGACTCCATCAGTTTCAAGGCTTCAGCGGCCTCGGGCCCGGCGGTTGGTTCCAACAACTGCCGGGAATGAACTTTCCCTTGGTCCAGCAAAAGCCGAAGCGCGAAAAACATCCGGGAGGCGGCGCCCGAAGAAGGGACGAATTTACAAAGCCGCCCCAGCCGCCGGGCCTCTTGGTAGCTTAAATCAGCGGCTTGCGAGTCCTGGGATGTCAATTGAATCATTCCGTCGCCCAAAGTCGCGGGACGGTTGATTGAAATATATCGGGGGGGATTTTTAAACAGTTCAAGCTGGCGGTCGGCTTCCGAGGGATCAACCCCTAGGGCGCTCATTTGCTTTAAGTCTTGATCAGTCCACTTGGTGAGGGGCATTTAAAACCCGGGCCAATGAGTCATTAGGAATTTGGAGTTAGGAATGAATTGAAAGGCCTGAACATAGACGAGTCCCAGACTTAAATTCCTAATTCCGCATTCCTAATTTCGAATTGCTTGAAAAGTTGGAGGCGGCAGGCGGATTTGAACCGCCGAATCGCGGTTTTGCAGACCGCTCCC
>CAZHFP010000034.1:0-21844 GCA_964531065.1 uncultured bacterium | reverse complement strand
TCACCGCCGGCGCCTCCACCCCCGACTACCTGATTGAGGAAGTCATCGCGAAGATTCGAACCTACGATTCTCCTATTCTGGTTTGATTCCGAAACTCGCCTTCCTTTTCAAAAAATACTACTGGTTATTTCGAATTCATATCATTTCCCTTCTCCCTCTAGGGGAGAAGGCCGGGATGAGGGTGGTTCGAATAACTAACAGCACCCCTCACCCTGCCCTCTCCCTCAAGGGGCGAGGGAATTTGTTTATTCTTTTACTTTTCTTGATTTGTTCAGTAGCTAGAGCCGAAGACGGCTACCGTCTTTGGCTGCGCTACGACAAGGTCGATGATCCCGCCTTGTTAGAGACCTACCGCCAGACCATCTCCTCGCTTTATATCCCCGGCCGATCCAATACGGAAAAGATCATCGCCCATGAGCTGAAGAAGAACCTCAGCGGGCTTTTGGGAAGGGAAGTCCCTCTTTCCGACCACCTTCAAATGGGATCGGTGGTCGTGGCCCTACCTAGCTTTCCACTCCCCGGCCTCCTCGAGTGGCCCGACAAGTTAAAGGCCCAAGGTCCGGAGGGTTATTTCATCCGTTCCCTGTCCGTCAACGGCAACAAAATCACTGTCATTTCTTCCCTCTCGCCCCGCGGCGCCCTCTACGGCGCTTTCCATTTTTTAAAGCTCCTTCAGACCCGCCAAACCATCGAGAACCTCCAGATCGCCGAGAAGCCCCAGGTACAGCTTCGGGTTCTCGATCATTGGGACAATTTGGACGGCTCTATTGAGCGGGGCTACGCGGGAAGGTCCCTGTGGAAATGGGCTGAACTGCCGGAGCGCTTGGACCAACGCTTAACCGATTACGCCAGGGCCAACGCCTCCATCGGGATCAACGGGTCGGTACTCAACAACGTCAATTCCAATCCTATTTTCCTCACGATGGGATATCTCCAAAAAATTTCAGCGATCGCCTCGGTTTTCCGTCCCTACGGCATCCGCGTCTATCTTTCGGCCAATTTCGCCGCTCCCAAAAAAATCGGCGGCCTTTCGACCTCCGATCCGCTGGACCCCGCGGTCATTCAATGGTGGAGGGAAAAATGCGACGAGATCTACAAAATTATCCCCGACTTCGGCGGCTTTCTCGTCAAGGCCAACAGCGAAAACCAATCCGGGCCTCAGGATTACGGCCGCACCCACGCCGAGGGAGCGAATCTTTTAGCCCAGGCCCTCGCGCCCCACGGCGGTATCGTGATGTGGCGGTCCTTTGTCTATAACCAGGACGTGGATAAAGACCGCATCAACCGCGCTTACAAAGAATTCAAACCACTGGATGGTAAGTTTGAAGATAACGTACTGATTCAATCCAAAAACGGCGCCCTGGATTTCCAGCCTCGGGAACCCTTCTGCCCCCTGTTCGGCGCCATGAAAAAAACCCAGGTGATGGCCGAACTTCAAGTGACCCAGGAATATCTGGGCCATTCCAACCACTTGGTTTACTTGGGGCCCCTGTGGGAAGAATTTTTTAAGAGTGATACCTACGCCAAGGGCCTCGGCTCTACCGTGGCTAAAGTTCTGGAAGGCGGGATTTTCCCCTACCCTTTAACCGGAATCGCGGGAGTGGCCAACACCGGCGATGACCGTGATTGGTGCGGCCATCCCTTCGCCCAGGCTAATTGGTACGCTTTTGGAAGATTCGCCTGGGACCCGGAGCAATCAGCAAAAGATTTAGCCGAGGACTGGGTCCGGATGACCTGGGGCAATAGTCCCAAAATAGTAAACCCCATCGTGGAGATGATGTTGTCCTCCCGGAAGACTTTTGTGGATTACACGACTCCCCTAGGACTTTCCGGCGTTTTTGAGAAAGATCTTCACTATGCCCCCGATCCCGGCATGGTGGACCCCCGGCGGGAGGACTGGTCCGCCGCTTATTACACGCGCGCCGACGCGAAAGGCCTGGGATTTGACCGCACCCGAAAGGGCAGCAAAAACGTGGACCAATATCTCCCGCCCTTGAACCAACGCTTCAACCGCTTCAAAACCTGCCCGGAAAAATACTTATTGTGGTTCCACCATGTGGCCTGGGACCAAAAGATGAAATCAGGGAATCTTTTTTGGGACGATCTTGTAAAGCGTTACCATCGGGGGGCTCAAGAAGCGGGTGAAATGGAAAAGAACTGGGTCGGCTTGAGAAACCTAGTGGACGATGAACGATGGGGAAAAGTAGAAGCTAAACTTAAGATTCAAACCAAGGAAGCCGGAGAGTGGAGCGACAAGTGCCTGAAATATTTCCAAACCTTTAGCCGCCGCCTTATCCCCTCGGAAACCCCCTAAAAGACCGGACTCGATCGCCTCTAGACTCGAAAGTTTAAGTCCATTACGGTTGAATCGTTCCCACCCGGGAGGGACGCAGATAATAAACCGCGCCATTAAAATCGTCGGTTAGAAAAAATCCCCCCTTGCCGTCCTTGAGAATGCCGCAGGGCCGGCCCAGCACACGGCCTTCTTCCAGGAAACCTGTCACGAAATCCTCTCCCTCTTCGCCCTTTTTCACGCGGATAACCTTGTAACCATGGTTTAGGCCTTTTTTGGAGGACCCATGGAAGGCCACCAAAAAAGAACCAGCTAGATCAGGTCCGGCTTTGTCATCGAAATATTCCAGTCCCAGAGGAGCGGCATGAGCCAAGTAAGTCCAATAGGGTCGGGGCGCTTTGTCCAGAAACCCAGGCGGTCTTTGGGATTCGGAATAGCGGGGATCGGCCTGATAACCTTCCGGGGAGAGATAATAAAAGGGCCAGCCGTAATTTTGTCCGTCCTCCAGCTCAAAAACGGACTCTAAGGGCAGGTCGTCTCCTAATTTATCCGAACCCATGTCGGTGGCCATGATTTTGCCTTCCACCCAGCAAAGACCCACGGCATTGCGCAGGCCCGCGGTGAAAAGGCGCTGGTTTTGTCCGTCCAGATCCATTTCCAGGACGCAGGCCCTGGCCTCCTCCGGCTTTTCCACGCAGGAATCGCAGCTGCTTCCTATCGAAACGTAAAGTTTGCCGTTCCCCCCGGCCAAAACTGTCCGGGTCAAGTGCCAGCCTCCATATTTATAATTCAACCCGTAGGAGGGGAAAGTAGCGAGCGTTTCCGGGGCGCTGGAGGGAGCTTCATCCCCTGTTTGAAAATCATAACGGACGAGATGGTCGGTCAAGGCCAACACCAGCCAGTCCTTTCCGGCCGCATCTTTCACAAATGCCATACTGTTGGGATTGCGCTGGCGGGAAAGGTAGGTGATCCTCTGGTTGAATCTTCCTTGCGCGGCGTCGAACCGCCCCAAAGCATAAACATGGCCCAAGGTGGTGTCGTCCATGTTGTACATGTCGCCCAGAAAAAGACGACCATCAGGACTGAAGGCCATGAACCGGGGGCGCTTCATGCTCTGGGCCGCGATGGAAATATCCCAACCTTCCGGAATATTAAGGGTAATGGTCTTTTTCGAGGAAAGCTCCAGGCTGTGGGGTTGAAGGTGAAGCGGTTGGGCGCCGAGTGGAAGGACCTGAGAGAGGATGAAAAAAATTATTCCGATGATTTGAATGAGGAGAAGTTTCGGGCTCAACTTTGAAGAGCTTCTTGAAGCATCTGGGCCAGCCTGTCGCAGCAGCAGTCAAAGGACATCTTTTCCTGGCCCGGGCCCGAGCCTTCCGAAAATTTTAACCGGGGGCTTTGTTGGTGGTTGGGGCAAACGAGCCCCGCAATTTTTTCTTGGGTGGCTTTGACGGCGGCTTCCAAGGCGTCTTTTTGAAGCTTGGCCTGAAAACTTTCCCCCGCCGGTTTAAAATTATTTTCCACCGATTTTTTCCTTTATTAAATTACGGGATTAAAACAATCTTTCCGAGAGCTCCCGATCCCAAAACCGCTTCGTGGGCTTGAGGCGCTTGCGCCAGGGGCATTTCCTTGGCGATGGCGGGCTTTAATTTTCCTTTTTTAAGGCCGCGGCCTAAATCCTTGTGGATTTTCAACTTGTCTTTCGGCGAAACATTGAACAGCGTCATTCCCGTAAGGACGGCCTCCCGGCCCATCATGTCCCTCGGATTAATCTCAACCGGCCCCCGGGAACCGATCACCACCACCCGGCCCCGGGGGGAGAGCAACCCCAGGTCCTTGCCTAAATTAAGATGCGCCGCCATCTCGAGAATCATATCGACACCCTTGCCTCCCGTAAATTCCATGAGCCCCGCCAGGTAGTCCGGCGTTTGGTGGTTGAACACCGCGTCGGCCCCTTGGGCTTTCACTAGTTCAAGACCCGCTTGCGTTCCCGCCGTGCCGATGACTTTTAATTTCGCGGCTTTCGCCAATTGCACCGCCGCCACGCCCACGCCGCCGGAAGCGCCGTGGACCAAAAGCGTTTCGCCCTTTTTCGCCTTCGCTTTTGTAAAAAGAGAGTAATGGGCTGTGGCGTAGGGCACGCCCAGCGCGGCGCCCTGGGCGAAAGAAGCCTTGGCCGGCAAGGGATGGACATTAACCAAATCCGCCAAACAAAATTCCGCGTAGGTTCCCGTCAAAGCGGATTCGACATAAACCCTTTGTCCTTGTTTTAAACCCTTCACTTTTTTTCCCAACGCTTCCACGGTTCCGGCTCCGTCCATTCCGGGCGAATAAGGCAGGTTGGGTTTGCGCCCATAGGTGCCGGCCCTCATATAAGCGTCCACCGGGTTGACCCCGGCGGCCTTCACGCGCACCAGCACCTGGCCTGGACCTGGTTTTAAATTCGGAACTTCTTCTAAAACCATTACTTCAGGTCCGCCGAAATTTTTGACCACAATGGCTTTCATCAAATTTTCCTAACACAATCTAAGAATTAAAAAAAAGCTAAAACAATTTTCACCACCAAGGTCACCAAGTTCACCAAGAACCACAAAAGATTTAATGTTCAAATCTTGATGAATTCATGCTTTTTCCTTCTTGGTGAACTTGGTGGTGAAATGGGGTCGTTAGGTGTTTTAAAAAAAAAGCCCGCCCCCATTTCGGGAACGGGCTTTTAAGACTTTCCGATCAGAAGTAATCCAGCGGAAGGGTTTCCCGCGGCTGGGTGTGGGGAACGTACTTGGGGGTCCTCATGGCTAAATCCTTAGCGTGAGCGACCTCTTCAGCGGTTTGGCCCTTGCGGATGGTGAAATCCTGCTTCGGGTAAATCAAATCGGGATCTTTGATCGTGTCCCGATTGGCCTTAAATATAAGTGGCCATTGGAAAGAATCATCGTAGATGTCGGATTTTCCCGCGATGCCCCAAAGGGTGTCCCGGCTGGCTACGGTGTAATGTTCCGAGGGAATGGGAGTTTCGGTCGGAGCGGCCGCAACCGGCTCATTCACGGGCGCCGGCTTGGGGACTTCGGTGCTTTCAATGCGCTTCGTTTCACCACATCCGTAAGCCAAGGTACAGGCCGCCAGCAGGGATAAAGCCAACGTCAGGTGTCGTTGAATCATGGGAAGCTCTCCTTATGTCTCTTTTGCTCTCTTATATTCTGCTACCGGCTACCTGCCGAATCAAGTCTTTCCGGCCTTTAATCGCTAATTTCAGGCGAGAATGTGAATACTCCACCCCTTTTAGACACCCGAACCCCCGCTTTAGTTCCGCCCCAAACCCCCTTTTTCCCTTTTTGAGAAAAAGGGAGTCCTTCCGGCAAAGAGAAAAGATTTTCCGGATATCGTTCAACTAACTTCGCCCGGGAAAACGTCAAGCCCTTTTTCAAGTCCATTAGTCTTTTTCTACTCCCACCCCGGTGTTAATTTTGACCTGTAGAACAACGAAGTCCCCCACAATTGAATGACCGCTTGAAATACGGTTCGAATCCAAATCCCCGGAGGAGAACATGCAGAAGTTTCAAGTGTCAGCCATTTCCGAGTCCCAACAATCATCCCTTGTTCAGCTGAATCGAGATTTTCGAGCGGCCTTAAGCTACGTTTCTTTTTATTCCGCCGACAGTCCCTTCGTGGTCCAATCCATTCAAAAGTTGCACCGCGGCTTCCAGCGGCTTACGCAGAGCTTGGAACGAACCGCTTTCCACCTTGTAGATGGAAAATTGATGGTGAATAATTTTGACGCTTCTGATTTCACCGACCTTTTTAAATTGCTCTACGAAAAAGACGCCTCCGGTTTTATCGTTGAGGCGGGAGTTACCCAGGCCGAGTTGTCTTCTTTCATCCGGAAGCTGACCCTTCCCGTCGCCGTGCCTGGATCAGAAGACGATAAAACCCCATCCCACATCCACTGGCTCAGCGCGGAAGATGAAGTGGAAGTCACCGCCCCGGAACAAGCCGCCGCGCCATTCTTAGAAGAAATTCCTGTCACCGAGGATTTTTATCCCGCCCAGGCCCTTTCCGATCGCTCTTCTGAAGTCGCTCCCTTTTCCCTGAAGGAACTCGGGCTCAATGAAAAATCACCGGTTCTGGAAGTCTCAGTCCCCGCGCGGGAGCCTTCTGAAAAAACCAACGAGGCCCTTCTCGGGTTTGTCGCCGAAGCCTGGCAGCATGCCCAGCTTCAGAAAAAAAATATCGGAGCCTCGCCCGAAATGGCTGAGCTCGCCAAATCCTTCGATAAATTATTCGACAGGCTTTTGGACCGAATGGAAAAAACTTCTCCCGAGTTCCGGAACATCTACCAATGGTTCAAATGCCCGCCGGGCGAACTGATGGGAAACGAAATGGTGAGCGCCATGTTTCCTTTGATCGAAGTGGCGGTCAAAAATGATTGGACGGCCATCCTCTTTGACCCGGCGACCGAAGGGCTCGTCAGCGACTGCCTGGCCCATTGGGGCGCCAACGGCCAGCATGAAATAATGGAAAAAACCGTGGCTTGCCTGGCGGAAGGGTTAAGCGGCGATATCCTTCAACGCCAGTTGGCCCTGACCCATTTGATGGACGCCCGGCCCTGGGTGAGAAACCCCGAGCTTTTGGAAAAGGTCCTGGACCAGCTGAACTTACTCTTGGCCAACGAAACCTTTCCAGCCCTTTACCAATCCGCTTTGCTTTCCGCTTGGGATCTCATCGAACCCGCCATCGAAAAGAAAAAAGAAAAGCCGGTTCTCGCGCTTCTTTCCACCCTCCACTTCCACGCCGATGAGGAGGTTGAGGATTTTCCCGAAAGGTCCCGTATCGCCCGCCACTGGCTTTTTGAGCGGTCGACCCCCGAGCTGGTGCGGCTGTTTGTCCGGCTGGCTTTTGAGGCGGGCCAATTAAACCATTTCCCGCTTCTGGGTGAAATGGCCGCCCCTACCTTGTTGGGTAATTTTTTGAAGGCAAACGCGGCGGAAAAAAGCGGCTACTTTTTATTGTTCGCCGAGATTCAAGAACCCATGCGCTCGGCCCTGGCTGAATGGCTGGCTGAGGCGAGGGAAGAAGAAGAAATCCGCCAGGTCCTCCCTATCCTCCGGGTCTGCGGAATGGACGCCGCCCTCTCACTTCTGCTCTCTTCCTGGATTTCCAGGGGAAGCGCCGAACTGAAACTAAACTTGATCGGTTTGATCGAGGAAGTGGGCGATAAGGCCGGCGGCCCGGCCCTTCGGCTGGCCGTCTTCGACGACTCGGAAGAAATTGCCTCCATGGCGGTCCGGGTCATCGGTAAGATTGGGTTTTCGGCGGGGATTCCGGTTTTGCTCAAGGCCTCGAAAATCCGAGAGAGCCGGTTTTCCAACAACGACGTGTTTTTGACCTCCGTATGCCAGGTCTTGGGTGACTTAGGGAAAGAAGAAGCCCTTCCCTTTCTTCAGGACCTCGCCCGTAAGAAACCCCTCTTACGCGGGAAAAATTTCTCCTTAGGCGTAAGGCTGGAGGCGATCCGGGCCCTCACTCGGATCGATAAACCCGAAGTCTGGCATTTCGTGGAATCGCTGATGGAAGAGAAGAATCCGGCTCTTCAAAACGCGGTCGAAAAAATCATCCAGGAAAAATCAGGCCATCTCTCGTAAAAAGCCGGGAAGCGTTTTTTCCGGCGGCGCGGCCCTCCCTTTCTTCCGGAAGAGGAGGTTTTTTTTATGCCCGCTTTTCCAATTGCATCGGCATTCCGTATTTGGGCCGGATCGTCACGTTGGCTTGGATCTTCACCGGATGGTTTGGGGTCATCTTCAGTTTCCATTTTTGGGCGATGGCGGCAATCAGCAAAGCCCCCTCCATCATGGCGTAGGCTTCCCCAATGCACTGCCGGGGGCCCGCCCCGAAAGTGTAGTAAGCCAGCCGCGGAAGGGCTTCCCTAAATTGGGGCGTCCAGCGGTCCGGGTCAAATTTTTCCGGATCCTTGTAATATTTTGGATGGCGGTGGGTGACAAAGGGACACATGAAAAGAACCGAACCGGGCGGGATGCGGTAGCCCCCGATCTGGCACTCCTCCACCGACTCCCGGGCGACCATCCAAGCCGCGGGATAAAGCCTCATCGATTCAGTCAGAATCTTGTTCAAGTAAGGCATCTTCATCAGGTCTTCCATCCCCGGCAGGCGTCCCTCTAAAACCCGGTCCAGCTCTTCGTGCAGTTTCTTTTCAATTTCCGGATGTTCGGAAAGCAGGTACCAGGTCCAAGTGAGGGTGTTGGTGATGGTCTCATAGCCGGCCAGAAAGATGGTCATTGCCTCGTCCCGGACCTGCAGGTCCGTCATCCCCGAGTGGTCTCCTTCCGTATCCTGGGCCATCAAGAGCATCGAAAGCAGGTCGCCGTGATCCTTCCCCGAGGCCCGGCGCTCGCCGATCATGCGGTAGATAATATCGTCCAGGCGTTTCTTGCTTTTATTAAACCTAAGGTTGTGGGGCAGGGGAAGCTTGTCCACCAGCCCCATGAATGGAAAAACCGCGATGGAGAATCTTTCCCGGATGGCGTTGACCGCGTCAGAAATTTCCTGGGATTCATCCTCCACATCGGCGTTTAAGAGGGTCTTGCCGACAATGGCCATGGTGATGCGGGACATTTCCAATTCCACATCCAGGACCTGTCCTTCCTGCCAGCGGTCCCTGGCTTTTTGAGCGTGGTGGGACATGACATCCCCATAAGCGGAGATGCGCTGTTTATGAAAGGCGGGCTGGGCCAAACGGCGCTGGCGCTGGTGAAAATCGCCTTCGCTGGTAATCAACCCCTCCCCCAGGATGGCCTTGAGGCGGATCAAGCCGCTGCCCTTGGTGAAATTGCGGTATTGGGTGACGAAAACTTCCTTGATGAGTTCCGGGTCGTTCAAAAGAAAAGTCGGCTTGCCCGCCATGGGAAAATAAACCAGATCGCCGTAAGGACCCGGCAGGCTTGAGACAAAGCCAATGGGATCCTTGGCCAATGAAACCAGATGGGCTCCGGGATAGGGTGTTTTAGGCCCCGGGGGGAAGGGGGATATGACCGGCATGGGTTGCCTCAACTTTCCGATAATAGTTTTTCCCACATGGATTCGTTCAACAATATTTTGCTGACCAGATCCCTCTCATCGACCGGGCTGGTCTTGGCGGGAGGGTTGAGGGGGAATGTCGCCGTGAAAACACTGCCCTTGCCGTTTAAATTCTTGGCTGAAATTCTTCCCCCATGGTGGTAAATAATAAAGAAACAAGTAATCAGGTAAATCCCGAATTCCTGGGGATCCCCGTTCCGGACGAAAAAGGGATCAAAGATCGACCGGAGGCCGTCCTGGGACAACCGGACCCCGTCATCCTCGATGTCGATTTGCATTTCTCCCGGCCCCGCCTTCGATCCGGTGACCTGGGCCGTAAACTTGACTTTAGAACCGGCGGACAGGCTGGCCGCTTCTTCCTTTAACAGCATCTCAAACAGCCGGTTGAATTTTTTTCCATCCACGGACAGGAGCGGAAGATCCAAGGACAGGCCGTTTTCAATTTGGATCCCTTTTTTATCCAACTCGGGCTTCACTTGGGCCCGCGCCTCTTCCAAAACCTGGTGAAGGTTCACTTTATCGGTGAATTCTCCCGAGGGCTTCTCGGAAGATTCCCATAGGTCGCTGAGAAGATGGACCACCTTATCCATTTGGGCCTGAACTTTTTGATAATAATCCTTCCAAAAATCCGGATTCCGAAGCTGTTCCAGATCCAGGTTTTCTTCGGTCAGTTTTTTAGGCGCCAGATCCAGAAAAGTCTTCACGGCCACCATGGAATTGCGGATATGGTGGCTTAAGCCCGTGGCCAAAACCCCTAAGCTTAAAATCCGGTCGGTCATCATAATATTGTAGAGCGTGGACATTTTTTCCCGCAGCAGCTGGTCCCGCTCGGTTTGGACCATAAAAAATTCCAAACCCCTCTTGAGGGTGACTTCCAATTGGGGAATATCCCAGGGCTTCGTCACATATTTATAAATAGCGCCCGTATTAACCGATTCAATGGCGGTTTCCAAATCCGAATAAGCGGTCACGAGAATACGCAGGGTCTTCGGTCGGATCTGCCTGGCCTTTTCCAAGAGCTGAATGCCCTTTTCACCCGGCATCCTTTGATCGGTGATCAAGATCCCGATTCGATCCCGGTTCTCACTCAGGACGCGGTAGCCCTCCTCGGCGTTGGCGGCGGTGAGTATGGAAAATTTGTCCCCGAAGGTTTCCTTGAAGTATTTTAGGGATTTTTCCTCGTCATCCACGTAAAGGATGAAGTATTTCTTGTAATCGTAAAAAGAATCCATGATCCACTCCTTCATTTCTTCTTAAACTCGAGCTGGAATTTCCAAGGCGAACTCCGTGAAACGGCCTTCCTCGCTTGATACTGAAATCCGCCCGCCCATCTCTTCCATGGTCCGATAGCAGATGCTCAGGCCCAAACCCATTCCCTCTCCCACGTCCTTGGTCGTGAAAAAGGGGTCGAATATTTTTTTCAAATTCTCGGCGGCGATGCCGATGCCGTTGTCCCTCACCCGGATGACTACCTTGGATCCTGCGGCCTCGCTTCCGATCCTAATCTCCGGTTTCTCATCCACGAACTTTCTTCGTTGAACCGCGTCGAAAGCATTTTGAAACAAATTCACGAAAACATGTGTTAATTTATTTTTGTCCGCCATAATTTGTTGATTTTTTGGCACCTCGACCGTGATCGAAACTTCCTTTTTTACCTCATGGCTGACAAAACGCAGAGCGATCTCCACCACCTCGGAAAGTTCGATCAGGTCAACCCCTCCCGAGTGGGGATGGCTGAAACTTCTTAAATCTGTCACGATCCTTTGGACCCTTTTCATTCCCTCTTCCATGTCGCCTAACAGCTCCTCCAACTTGGGTCTTTCATTTTCGGGCCAATGGCTCCTTTTGGTCTTTAAGATATGGAGGGCGGACAAGGTATAGTTCAAGGGATTGTTGATCTCATGGATCATGCCCGCGCTCATTTGTCCCAAGGAGGACATCTTCTCGGTTTGAACCAAAGCCGCCTCGGTTTCTTTGAGTTGTTCCATGGCAGATTCCAGCATGCGGTTCTTATCGCCTAACTCCAGCTGAAAATGGTGGGAATCCACCAGATTTTTCAACCGGACATGAAGTTCCGTGATGGAAAAGGGTTTGGTTAAAAAATCATTGGCCCCCGCCGAGAGGCAGGCCAATTTTGTTTCCTCGTCGGCCTTGGCCGTCAAATGAACAATAGGTATGGCTTGAGTGGGCAGATAGCTCCGCAGCTCCCGGCAAACCTCCAACCCATCCTTTTCCGGCATCATCATGTCCAGCAAGATCAAGTCGGGCAAAAATTGTTTCGCTTTTTCCAAAGCCTGCTGGCCGTCGACAGCTTCCAGAACCTCAAAATGTCGCCCTAACTGGTTTTTCAAGAAGCGCCGCATTTCCGGCTCGTCATCGGCCACGAGAACCCGGGGAAGGCCGTGGGACCGTTTCAACTCCACCGAACGCAAATTATCCCGGGGAGAGGCGAGGGGCGGAAACAATTCGGCGCGGCGGTAAAGCTTGAGCAGCCAATCTTCTTCCTGAACCGGAACTTCGGGAGACGCCGCCGGCGGATCGACGGGAGACGCCGCCTTGGCGGGAAGCCTGACGCTGAAGGTGGTTCCCTGCTTGACCTGGCTTTCCACTAAAACTTTTCCCCCTTGAACTTCCACCAGTTCCTTGACTAAGGCCAATCCGATACCCGTTCCCTGCTGCTTGCGGATCGTAGAGCCATCGGCCTGCCAAAAGCGGTCAAAAATAAAGGGGATGTCCTTTTCCGCGATGCCTAGGCCGTTATCCTTCACTTGAATGACCAGATCCCCTTCTTCCCGGACGCAGGACAACTCGATATGTCCTCCGATGGAAGTGAACTTGACAGCGTTAAACAGAAGATTGAGAATTATTTTTTCCAGTTTATCCTTATCCATCAAGACCGTTCCCAGCTCTTGGCCGGCCAAGGATTGAACCAGGATTCTTTTATCGCCCGCGGCCTTTTGAATCGAATGGGCCATCCCTGCGAGAAATTCCTTTATTTCCAACGGCTCCAGCTTCACTTCCATCTTTCCCGATTCCATCTTGACCAAATCCAAAAGGTCATTGATCAGTTTCAACAAGCGCATGGAATTAATGTCCATCGTTTGGAGCAATCCCCGGGTTTCTTCGTCAAAAAGATGAATTTTTTTCAAGCGGAGAATTTCCAGGGGGCCGATTAAAAGCGTCAGCGGCGTCCGAAGCTCATGGCTCAAGTTGGCGAAGAACCGGCTCTTGGCCTGGTCCAGTTCAACGAGTTTTTGGTTAGTCTGCTCCAGCTCTTTGCGGTTTTGATCCAGTTCATGGCGGTTGGTGAATTCCCGAAACCTTAATTGCCGGGTGAAATAGGTCCCGACGACCGCGATCAGCGAGGTCATGGCTAGAAAATAGACGTTGTTATAAAAAATGCCGCCGTTTTGGATGGGGCCATGCAAAAAGCATGCGGCAACGTAAAAACCCAGGGTCAAGGAGGCGGCGATCAAATTTTCCTGAAAGCTCCAGGGCAGCAGCAGGCAAAGGGCGACTAAGGTCATGGTGAGGCCGGCGTAATAGGGGGAAACCGCTCCTTCGGAAAGATAAATCATCCAGGAGATGCCGGCGATGGGAAGCATCGCCACGATCATGGCGTTGAGGCGGTAAAGTTTTTTACCCAAGTCGGAATGGAGGAACGCCCAAATGAGGAAGCAAAAGCCCGCCGAGGCCAGGCGGATTTTCAGGAAAGGACCCACGTACTCCGGATAAACATTTTTATCCAGGGAGGTTCCCAAGGGCATGCCGATCATCACAAACCAGCTTCCCACCAGCGTCAGTTGGATCATCCGCTGGCGGCTGTAATCCTGAAAAGCCATTTCTAAGGATGACTTTTCTTTGTTCGCTCTAAAGAACATCAGGCTTCCTCACTTCGATGAAAATATTAACGCCCGTAACGTCCGCTTTGACTTGATAGGAGCCTTCCGGGGCCGCCGACGGCCGGAGCTCCAATAATTGCTGCCTGTCCCGGTACACCAAATGCCATTCCAGGAAAGCCTCCATGCCGTGGCGGATCGGATTGGATTTGTCCACGTTGGTGGCGATCAAAAGCCCGCCGGGGGCTAAAATATCATAAAAATAATCCATAAGCTTTTTACAGATCCGGTCGGATAAATAATCGAATAAACCAGCGCAGTAAACCATGTCAAAATTCTTGTCTTCGGGATTTTCCACCGGCCTCATGGATTCTTTCAAAATTTGATTGACGGATTTTTTCACCATGCGGATGGAGGTCTTCCGGTGATGTTTCTCTTTCAAGGCCTTCAAGATGGAATCGGTATACTGCAGGGTTTCGTCGTTGAAGTCGAGCAAGGTAAGGTCGGCTTTTTCGCAAAGATCGTCCTTGGCCAGGAAATTCTGGATCTCCCGCGCCGGACCGCAGCCTAAATTAAAGACCCGCAGGTTCCGGCCGGTCTGGCTGACTCTCCGCGTTTCCACATCGAGGGACTCGGTTAGGTATTTAATGCGGTTGCGGTGCGCCTCGCAGGGCGGGGCTTTTAAAAAATGGACATTAAGAATCTTGGCAAACAACGAACTTCCCTCGAAAGGATCCCGAAGCATCATATTCACCATTTCATAGTCCCCGGCGTAACCCAGAGGCTTCCGAAAGACGCGGTAAACGAAAGGCGAACAAAGAATGAGGGGATGGATTTGGTTTTTAACGTAAGCCCGGTGGATAGGTTGAAGTTCTTCGGGTACCCCTTGGGCCGTTTCTTCATACCTTCCAAACAGAGATCCAACAGCGGAAAAAGCCGGAGCTTGAAGTTCCTGAATCGCGTCCCTTTCCACCTGCAAGCGGTCGTGAGTGGCTTCCGATTGGATGCCCAGCTCCACCTGTTCCAACCAACGCTGCATATCCATGAGAAAAGTTTGAAGGTCCGCGATGACCGCCTTGAATTCCGCGGAGATATGTTTGGTTTTCTGCCATTCCTTCAGGAATTCAGTGAACTCGTTTTGAAGTTTATCTTTTTGATAAAGCGAAGCGAAAATGTTGACGTCCAGCCATTCATTTTCCAGAGTGGCTTCACAAATCAAGATGATCCCGGTATTGACCAGGTTGCTGACCACGGCCCGGCCCGAGTAAACCATGCGGTCATTGATGATGATTTTAAAGTCCGTGAGCACTTCGGAAAGCTGGAGAATGCTGTAAGGGTTATAGACTTCAAAGACCACAACGTAACGGGTCAAACGAAGCTGGGTGGCCCGGACTTCGGTTCCCTGACTGTTGCGGCAAACAATAAATGTATCTTTACCCGCGGAGATGGACATGGCAACCTTTTAGCAGTGGCCCGAATTTAACTTTATTATGGAGTCTTAACCTTAAAACAAAATCGCCTCATTAAAGACCGATAACGTTTTTACTTAATTCGTTTGGGTTAATCCTTTAAAGAGTATTCGATCATCTACTTAATTCCTATCAATTTTGCTAATTTTCACCACCCGTCCATAAATAGTAGGATTAATGACCATATATAAAAAATGATCAAAAAATAAATAAAATTTTAAATATTAATTGCTGAAAATATGACTTACTTAAAAAAGGGGCAATTGGTCGCTGGACAGGACCGAAGAAGACCTTTTTTTTGGTTTTAGGTTATGAGCTTTGACGGATCCCACGACCATCGGCTCCTTCTCAACTTTTGCAGCTGAAGAAATGGGTTCAGGTAAAGATGCGGCGGTTTCAGAAAAAGTACTGGGTGCTGGCAGCGCTTCCTTGGATGCGGACCTTTTCTTCTTATTCTCAACCCAAGTCTTGCCTTCGGAACAAACGGTTAAAAACTCGCACCAGGAACATAAAACCCCGGGTTTGGTGGGGAAACTTTTCGCCTTTTCGATCGTTTGGATCTTGGAAATGTATTTTTCCTTGAGCCACTCAATTTCCTTGGGATTCCGTTCGCTGACAACCTGGTCCTTTTCAAACGCCACGAAATGCCAGATCAGCTTTATCTTTTCCTTGGGCCCATACTGGGGGTTTTGTGACAGGCCAATCTGATAAAGGGCCAGCTGGTCCTCGTTTTTTACATCCTCCTGGCTGAGCTTGCGGGAGCTGGTTTTATAGTCATGGATCCAAAGAACCCCCTCGTCATCCCGTCCCAAACGGTCAATAAACCCCTGCATTTTATATTCACCCTTGGGGTCCAGGTTGAAAGCCACCCTGGTTTCGATGCCTTCCGTTTTATCCTGATCAAAGGGATGGTACTGGTGGTAGTAGTTTTCAAGGAAAAGCTGGCCCTTTTTGTAATAATCCTCAATGGTTTGGCTGGCATTGACAACCCGCAAGGGTTCCGTGAAATTCCGATCCTTTTGCTTTTGGAGGGCTTGCTGCCAATGGCTTTCCCAGTGTTTTTTAAAAAAATCCATCAACTCATTGACCTTGGGAATCTTCTGGGGAACCTGATGGTAGAGATGCTCCATCGTCTCGTGAAAACGTGAGCCGAGAAAAAGCTCAATACCTTCCGCCACAGGCGAAGGGCGCTTTTCAATGTAGCGGAATTGGAATTGCGCGGGACAGGTGTAGTAAGTATTCACCCGAGAGTAGGAATAGAGGGTCATGCCGACTTTCCTTTGGGAAACAAGTTAAAAAGAAGTCGGTATCGTGACAGCTTTCCATTTATATGTAAGTTAAGCCAAGTGAATCGAACCATGAAGGCGATTATAACGAGGGCTCCAGAAAATGTGGAAGTTTTCAAGCGGTGGAGAACACCCGGAACCTTCCCCTTTTCCCGACGTCCTTTCCAGCAGTCGACATTGTTGGGGAGAGAAATGATTTTAGATAGGGTATAATTCCTCTTAACATTTTAGAAACGAAGGAGTAAGCGATGAACTTGAGCCTAAAGACGAGGATCTTCTCACTCTTGGCGGTTTTCGCCCTAGTTGGATTTTCCGGCTGCGCCACCCGAACTGTTTCCCGCATCGATCCCGGCACCCAAGTGGACCTGTCGGGCAATTGGAACGACACCGACTCGAAGCTGGTTTCCGAGGAAATGATCAGCGACTGTTTAAAATCCGCCTGGTTGGTCAAGTTCGCGAAGAAAAGCGATAAGAACCCCACCCTGATCGCCGGCTGCATCCTGAATAAATCCATGGAGCATATCCCTACCGACGTATTCCTGATGGATATCGAACGGGCCATGATCAATTCTGGGTCTGTTGAGGTGGTCGCCTCCAACGTGGAACGCGGCGAAGTCCGTGAGGAAAAAGCCGACCAGCAGGCCAACGCCTCCCCCGAGACCTTGAAGAAAATGGGAGTGGAGCAGGGCGCCGACTTCATGCTGATTGGGCAGATCAACCAGATTAACGACACTGAAGACGGCCAACAGCTCAAGTATTATCAAACGGACTTGACCCTGGTGAACATCGAGACCAACGTCAAGGTTTGGGTCGGCCAGAAAAAAATCAAGAAATTCATCGGCCAGGGAAAATTCGCGCCCTGATTCCGGGTTGAAAGAAATTCAAATGAACCGTATTTCAAACCACGGGCGCCTTTTTCTGGGCGCCCTTTTTGTTTTAACCCTTGAGGGCTGCGCCACCTATTCCCAAAATATGGTGCCGGTCCGGGACTCGCTTCTCACGGGAAACGTCACACAGGCTGTGGAAGATTTTAAAAAACTTCCCGCCGGCCAAGACGACCTTCTTCACATGCTCCAGCAGGGATACCTTTCCCATCTCTCCGGCGATTTTTTGGACAGCAACAACGCTTTTGACGCGGCCGAAAAACGCTACCAGGAGTTATACACGGTCAGCCTCACCAATGAGGCCTTCTCCCTCGTGACCTCCGACATCAGCCGCCCCTATCGGAGCAACGAGCAGGAAATGGCGCTCATTCCCTATTACCGGATTTTCAATTACCTGGACCAGGGAAAGCCCAACGACGCGTTAGTGGAGGCCCGCAAGGCCAACGATTCCCATAAGGTGGATTTAACCCAAGCGGCTCAAATGAGCGAGAAGGACCTGCGGTTTAAAGCTTTCTTAAATTATGTCACGGGGCTTTTATTCGCCGCCCAAGGCGAGAGCAATGACGCCATTGTTTCCCTTCGCGCCGCTTACCAACTTTATAAGCTGGGCAATTCCAGTTTCGGTCTCTCCGTCCCCCGCTGGCTGCCGGCGGATTATTATGATGCCGCCATCCAAGTGGGGCTGCAAGACGAAGTCCGGCCCCTGACCAAGTCCTACCCCAATATCCTGTCCCTGGCCCAGCGAAGCCATCGCGACAATGTCGTTCTTTTCCTGGAGTCGGGATTCGTCCCCTACCGGGAGGGGGTGGACCTCTTCCTGCCCCTTTATAAAACCGACAACAGCCAGGAAGCGGCCAGGCATTACGTGACCACTTGTGGGGGAAACATTTATTCCTACCGGGTCAAACCGGTGAAGCTGGACCAATTCCTGCGGATTTCCTTTCCGATCTTGACTCCCTTTCCGGGAGAAGTGGCTTCCTCCCAAGTGTTGAACCCTAGTGGTGATCCCATTGCTTCGGAAAGGGGTCTGAACCTGGCCAGCGAAACCGAGCTCCAATTCAAGGAAGACACGGGAGATATACTTCTTCGGACGATTTTAAGAATCCTGGCGAAACAAGGGACCTTGAAGGCGGCCCAAGGCCAAAGTTCGGGGTTGGGGGCATTGGTTAATATCTTCAACGTGGCCACCGAGCAAGCCGATACCCGCAGTTGGCTTTTGCTTCCCGGGCGGATTGATTTGGTCAAACTATCGGTCGCCCCAGGAACCATGTCCTTAACGGTGAGATTTCTCGATGCTAATGGAGGGATTGTGGAGGAGAAACAAGTGGCCCTGGATCCCCTGGCCCGTCAGCCCCAATGGCTTTCCGTCCGCTGTTTCAAATAAAACAGCGTAATTTTGAATTCTAAATTGATGAAAAAAGATTCTATCTTTTTAATTTCCGCATCGCGGAAATCTCCATAATTCAGAATTAAAATTATTAGTTGAGCCGCTGGATTAAATGGCAGATGCCGTCCGCGAGATAAAGCTCCAGCCGCGCCTTGCGGTCGCTCCAAACGTACACTCGCCCGTCCCAGCGCTGGTGGTAGGACGGCTCCCAAAGCTTTTTCGCCCAATAGTCCTTGAGTTCCTGCTCCTTGGCCTCGGTCATGCTGGAATGGTAGCGCCATTCGGCCTGTTCCAGTTTTTTGGTTTTGGAGTTAAAGAACAAATAAAAGCTGGTGACGCCCAGGTCCCGGCTCACGCCCCGGTACACGATGTCCCTCTCGCTGCTGACGGCCTGATCCACCTGAAGGGGCTTGGACGAATAGAGGAACCATTCCTGCTTCACGTCCTCCATCGAGGCTCCCAGCTTTAAGTCCTCGACGATTTGAAGCTTGGCTAAACCCCGGTCGCTGAAACCGCAGCCCGTAAGAGAAAGTAAAAGAATAAGACCCATGGTAAAACGCATCAGTGATTCCTTAACTTGGACGGTCCATCAGAAATATTAACTTTTAACTACACTTCACCCTCACCTTCCCCTCTCCCCTCAAGAGAGAGGGATAATGGGAAAAGGCCTTGTTTAAATTCCCCTCGCCCCTTGCGGGAGAGGGAAAGGGTGAGGGGTGCCGTTAGTCTTGAAGATTTCAAAATGACCAACTATCAATTAATCATACAGCTTTTTAAAAAAGGTTGCTTTTGATAAAGTGAACCGCTCAATCGTTAAACCACAAAGGAAAAAAATTTAATGCCCCTCCTCGATCCTAAAACCCTGCCGCACGAATTTCCACGCTCCTTTGTCCCCAAGGCCGCCAACCTGGGGGAATGGGCGGAGGTGGAACCTCTTTTCAACGAACTTCAAACCCGGGCGGTCACTTCCAAAGCTGACCTAGAAAAATGGCTGAAGGATCTGGGAGAGCTGGAAGACGTCCTCGACGAAGAAGGCTCCCTCCGCTATGTGCGCATGACCTGCAAGACCGACGATCCTGAGATTGAAAAAGCGTTCCTCGAATTTTTGGAGAAAATTTCAGAGCCCGCCAAGCCCAAGTCCTTCGCCCTATTGAAAAAATATTGGGACTGTCCCTTCCGCTCGGAGCTTTCGGAAAAGGACTATTCCCTCTTCAACCGCTCGGTGGAAAATCAATTAGCCCTTTACCGCGAGAAAAATATCCCGCTGGAGACAGAATTGGAGAAGCTTTCCCAGCAATACCAGAAATTAAACGGAGCCTTAACCGTCCATTACGACGGCCGGGAGCAGACCCTCCAGCAGATGGGCCGCTACCTGGAATCCACCGACCGCAAGGTCCGGGAGGAGTCCTGGAGCCTAACGGCCCAGCGCCGCCTGCAGGAAAAAAACGCCTTTGAGGATCTGTTCGACCAGATGATCAAGCTCCGGGTTCAGGCCGCCAAAAACGCCGGCTTCGACAATTACCGGGATTACATGTTCCGCCGGAAAGAGCGGTTTGATTACGGCCCGAAGGACTGCGAGGCCTTTCACGAGAGCGCGGAAAAGACCATTAAGCCCCTCGTTGTTAAGTTCCTCAACCGCCGGGCGGAAAAAATGCGCTTGTCCGTTTTAAAACCCTGGGATTTGTCCGTGGACCAAGACGGACTGCCTCCCTTAAGGCCCTTCGAGAAAACCGAAAAGCTGGTTTCCGGCTGCGAGAATATCCTCCGGCAAGTTGACCCTCAATTCGGGAACATTTTTAATCAGATGAACAAGCTGGGGCTCTTGGACCTGGAAAGCCGGGTCGGCAAGGCTCCCGGGGGTTACAACACCACCCTTTCCGAGACCCGCCTTCCGTTTATCTTTATGAATTCGGTGGGGCTGGACCACGACGTGAGGACCTTGCTGCATGAAAGCGGCCACGCCATGCATGGTTTTATTTCCCGCGCCATTCCCTTCTCCTCTTACCGCCACTCACCCATGGAATTTTGCGAAGTCGCCTCGATGAGCATGGAATTGATGGCGGACCCCTATTTAAACGAGTTTTATTCCGATCCCAAGGAAGCCGCCCGTTCCACGATCCGGCACCTGGAAGACGTGATCACGCTCCTCCCCTGGATCGCCACCATCGACGCTTTCCAGCACTGGATCTACACCCACCCGGACCATAACCGGGAAGAGAGGTCCGCCCATTGGGTCCACTTACGGAACCGTTTCGGGGGCGCGGTGGATTGGACCGGCTTGGAAGAAATTCAAGCCTCCCTCTGGCACCGCCAGCTCCACATTTTCGAGGTTCCCTTTTATTACATCGAGTACGGCATCGCCCAATTGGGCGCTCTCCAAGTATGGAAAAACTTCCGGCAGGACAAGAAGGAAGGGGTTCGCCTCTATAAGCAGGGTCTGGCCGTTGGCGGGTCGCAAACCTTGCCGGACATCTTCCAATCCGCCGGCATCCGGTTTGACTTCAGCTTAAAGATGATCGAACCATTGATGGTGGAAGTAGAAAAAGAAATAGAACGGTTGGAAAAAATCAGTTAAACGCGAGCTTCGCCTCAATCACACCCAGCCCCGCGGAAACGGTCACATCCTTAGGCGAATAAACCACCGCGTTGCCCACGATTACGCCTAAGGCCGCTCCCGCGATCACGTCCGAAAGATAATGATGGTACCCCTCCACCCGGGCGAAAACCGTGACCGTGGCCAAGGCATAGGCCGGAATTCCCGCGGCCCATCCCCCGTATTTTTGAACCACCGGCGCGAAACAAAAAGCCGTGATGGCATGGCCCGAGGGAAAGGAATCACTGCCGCCGTCCGGCCTAGTGCGGTGGACCGCAACTTTAGTTCCTGTGACCAGTACCGTAGCTAGTAGCAGGGACTCGGAAGCATCCCGGCCGAATTCCTGAAGTTTCAAGTCTTGGGTGATGGCTCCGAAGGTCCAACTTCCCAAGGCCGTCCCCGTTTCCACCCAGCCCTCCCCGTAGAAATTTCCAAAATCAAACAGGGGCTGGACATTCAATTGAACCAACCGGGAAGCTAAAGTATTTTGGGAATCAAAAGCCCCCCAATCAAAGGCCGTCCCGATCGTCCCGATAAATAAAGGGGGCAGGCTTTCCATGGAAAAAATATTTGATAAATCGGAAACAATCTTGGCGGGAAGATGGGCGAGAGAAACGTCCGAATCGGCCGGTTTCCAGTCTCCGGCTTCAGCGGCTGCCGCAAATGACAATATGAAAATGGTGAAAATTAGTTTCCGTAAGGACAAGGCATGCCTTGTCCTTACAAAAGACGATTTTAAAAATTTGGTGCCTTGGTGTCTTGGTGGTAAAAAGGATTCTACGCTTTTCAGCAAACTTCCTCTTTGGAAGAACCTGGCCTGTATTTTTGATAGGCCCATACTCCCGCTAAAATCCCGATGACGGTGAAGATTGCCATCACTTTTCCCTCGCCGATTTGGGTCAGGGCGGTTCCGGGACAAGTTCCCGCCAAGGCCCAGCCGGAACCAAAAATAAAGGCGCCGATCAAGCGGTGGGAGTTCCATTCGACAACCTGATCATCAAAAG
>CAZHFP010000033.1:18614-22205 GCA_964531065.1 uncultured bacterium | reverse complement strand
TTTATTCCATTGCAACCGGTCCCATTTGGCGGTATTTTTGTAACCGGTTACAACTAGTTCCATAAAGTTACATTCGGAGGCCTTCATGTCCAGCTTCAAACCTAAGAAAGAACATCGCTTCTCATTCGGACTCTGGTGCACCGCCAACCGCGGCCGCGATCCTTTTGGGGAAGAAACCCGCGCCCGGCTCGATCCCATCACCAATATCAAAGAACTTGGCAAAAGGAATGTCTACGGTTTCAACTACCACGACGATGACCTTATTCCTTTTGGCGCCAGCCTCCAGCTGCGCAACAAAATTATCAAACAGACCAAACAAGTGATGAAGGATTACAACATCATCTGTTCCATGGCCACGACCAATCTTTTTTATCACCGGGTTTTCAAGGACGGGGCCTTCACCAGCCACGACCCGAAAGTCCGGGCTTTCGCCCTGCAGAAGGTGATGAAGAATATGGATCTGGGCGCGGAATTTGGCGCTTCGACCTACGTTTTTTGGGGCGGCCGGGAAGGCGCCGAGGTGGACGCGGCCAAGACGCCGGAAGAAGCCATCAAGCGCTACCGGGAATGCATGAACTATCTTTGCGCCTACGCCCGCCATCAGGGCTATAACTACCGATTCGCCATCGAACCCAAACCCAACGAACCGCGCGGGGATATTTATTTCGCCACGGCCGGCCACGTTTTGGCCTTCATTGAAACGCTGGACTATCCGGAGATGGTCGGGGTTAATCCGGAAATCGAGCACTCCCGCATGGCCAACATGAACACTTATCATGACTTCGCCCAATGCATGGAAGCGGGCAAACTTTACCATGTGGACCTGGGAGCGCAGAAGCCCGGGCGGTTTGACCAGGACCTGCGGTTTGGTTCGGAAGACATCAAGGAAACTTTCTTCGTGGTAAAACTGCTGGAAGACAACCATTGGGCGGGCACCCGCAATTTCGACGAGCATCCCTACCGGTCGGAAGACGAAAAAGGCGTTTGGGATTTCGTCGAGGGAAGCATGAGAACTTATCTGATCCTTTGGGATAAGGTGAAGCAGTTCAACTCCGACAAAAAAATCCAGCAGATCCTGAAAAACATCCACAACTCGGATCCGGCGATGGAAGGCATCATGAAACACTTCTCGAGCGAAGGGGCGAAGAAGATCCAAACCCATTCGTTTGATCCCATGGCCCTGTCTAAGAAGAAGCTGCCCTACGAGGAACTGGACCAGCGGGTTCAAGAACTGCTGATGGGAGTTGTTTGAAAATTTGGAATTAGGAGTTAGCAATTAGGAATTACGGAGAAAGGATTAAATTCCTAATTCCGCGTTCCTCATTCCTAATTCCGCGGAGCGGAAAATGGGTGTGACGATTCAGCAGATAGCGGTCAAGGCCGGGGTGTCGAAAGCCACGGTGTCCCGCGTTTTGAACGGTCTAGCCGTGAAGTACGAGACCGAGCAAAAAGTAAAAGCCATTATGGAAAAAATGCAGTACCGGCCCCACCGCTTTGCCCGGGGTCTGGCGACGCAGACGACGGGATTCATCGGTGTGGTGACTCCGTCGCTCAACCCCTATGTGGCAGCGGTGGTAACCGGCATGGAAGAAGAGGCCCGCCGCAGCGGCAAACTCCTGACCCTGGCCGTTATACCCAATGGCAGCGTGGAGGAACGGGAAGTCATCCAAACCATGACGGAACCCGCCGTGGTGGACGGGCTGTTGTTTTTCCTTCCGACCCCCAACATGGAGGGGCTCATCCGCGCCCTAGTGCAGCGCCGGTTTCCCATGGTGGTGGCCAGCGAGAGACGATATGAGAACCTGGTGCCCGCTGTCGTTATCGATAATTTCAACGGGGCAAAGGAAGCCACCGAATACCTTATCGCCAAAGGGCACAAACGCATCGGCTTTATCAAAGGCCGGGACGACATGAGCGACTCGGCGGACCGCTTGGACGGCTACCGCCAAGCTCTCAAGGAGGCAGGCCTTTCTTTCGAGGAAAGCTTGATTCTTTCAGGACAGTACGACATTAAGTCCGGGGCTGAGGCCGCGGTGCAGTTCCTCGAAATGCCCAAGCCGCCTTCCGCTATTTTCGCCTCTAACGACGGCATGGCCATCGGCGTTTTGGAAGTCCTGCGGGAGCGGAAAAAAGAAGGCACTTTCGCGGTGATGGGGTTCGACGACATTGAAATGGCTACCTATGTGACGCCGTCCTTGACGACCGTTGGCTACGACCTGAACGACTTGGGAAAGCAGGCGGTTCATAAGCTATTGCGGGTGTCCCGGGGGGATGAGAAGAACCAATCCACGCTTCAGTTAAAAACGCACTTGGTAAAAAGGGAAAGTGCTTAGGAGTCGTCGCACGCTGTCCGTCGTTCGTCGTCCGCGAAAAATGAAGAAAAAACCCCTAGAGATAAAAACGAATAGGAGCGGTTATGAAAAAAGCATTCATTTTCTTGGGATTGGTTCTACTGGCGTCGGTGCCGATGGGGTGCGGGTCGAACAAGAACGAGCAAGTGGTCCGGGTCGCGGACTTTTTGACGGATCCGGTGTTGATCCAAATCCTCAATGCCACCCTTCATGACATTGAAAAACAAAACCCCGGCGTGAAAATAAAGCTGGAAACCACGCCCTATAATGAATATCAGCAAAAAATTTCCGCTGAAATGTCGGCGAATAACGCCCCGGATATTCTTTTTGTGGAAGTGAATAATTTCGTCGACCTGTACTTGAGAAATGTACTGGAAGACTTGACTCCCTACGCCGCTAAGGATCAGTTCGACCTCAAGCCTTATTACCAGGGCGTGGTGCACCGCTTTAGCCCGGACGGGCATCTCTTCGCCGTGCCACAGGACACCGCCCCCATGGGGGTCCTGTATTACAACAAGAAGATATTCCAAGAGACCGGCGTGCCTTTCCCCACGGCCAAATGGTCTTGGCCCGAGCCTTTTCTTTCCATCTGTGAAAAGCTCTCGAAAAAAGACGCGGCGGGAAAGCCCACGCGCTGGGCCTATAGCGAAGCCAACCCCATTAATATTGAAAATTTCCTCTTGAGCAACGGTGGGAACTGGGTGGATAACGTGGATCATCCTACCCGCTTTACGGCAGACAGTCCGGAAGGGTTGGAAGCCGCGCGGTTTCGGTATGACATGATTCACAAGTACCACGTGGCGCCTACCATCCCTGAAATGCAATCCTTTAACTATGGAATGGGAGTGGAACAGATGTTCATCAATGGTCAGATCGCCATGATGTCCAGCGGTATCTGGTACACGCCGAAATTTCTTAAAGAAAAAAACTTGGACTGGGACGTGGTGGAGTTCCCCCGGGGGCCGAAGGGTCTACAGGGCTGGGGTTCGGGCGGATCGGGTTACGCCATCTGCAAGAGCTCCAAACAAAAGGAACTGGCTTGGAAAATTGTTAGGGCCATTACCAGCGAGGCTTCGATTACCAACCTGGCCGCTACCGGCATGATCCAACCGGCTTTGAAAAAATTGGCCGAATCCGGTGTTTATTTGAAATCTCCCGGTCCTGCCAACAAAGCGATGCTGCTTGGCATGCCGGACCATTCTACCTATCAGCCTTTTATGTCCAATTGGGGTGAGATTTA
>CAZHFP010000033.1:0-18514 GCA_964531065.1 uncultured bacterium | reverse complement strand
GCATGCCGGACCATTCTACCTATCAGCCTTTTATGTCCAATTGGGGTGAGATTTATTACGGAACCTTGACGCCAGCTTTGGACCCGGTTTGGCTGGGAACTAAGACGCCCGAAGAAGTGCTTCCGAATGTGGCAAAAGAAATTAACAAGAAGTTCTTTGGCAAATAAAACTTTTCGCCGCGAAGTTGCGAAGACCGCTGAAGAAAATTTAAAAATTTTCTAGTTTAAAACCAACCGTTTTGATTTAGGCTTAACTAAAAGAAATTTGTTTCTGTCTTCCTTCGCGGTTAATATTTATTTTCAGGAAATGAAATGGCTTCACTACAACCGAAGGCGCACCCAGACGGCGGATGGTCCTTGGAAAGCAGCGGCAAAGTCCTCTCCATCGCTCCCCAGCCTTTTGAGATGGAAAAACAAGGCCGGGTTTTTAAGGGAGGCTGGATTTCCCGCCGGGGGAATCGATTCTCCGGGCTTTTAAACGATGAGCAAGGGCCTTTTCTCGCGGTTCAAACCGCCTTTAAAAAAATAAAATTAGGAAGCCTGGATGTTCTTGAAGAAAAAAGAACCTACCAAGCCTTGCGTCCGATTTCGCGAGCCCTTTTAACCGTTCGTTATTTTTTGCAACCGGTTCAAAAAAAAGAAGACGGCTTTCTGGTTATTCCCGCCCTCTGGTATGGTGATAATGAAAACTGGAACCAAAAGGCCGTTTACCCCAAGGGTCTGGAAAAGGACTGGAGTTTCGGCGCCGACGGTTCTTCCTGTCCCGCCGTGGTTTGGACCACTCCCGAGTCTTCCTACGCGGTGGCGGCGAATCCTTCGGTGTCCTTTCCGGTGAAAAGGGCCGGCCTTGAGGACGTGCTTGGTATCGGCTTCGCCCGCATGAAGGACCGGCCCCAGGCCGTTTTCACTTTTCCTGCCCAGGAAATTCCCCAAAGCTACCCTTTCGGCCAAAAACTGAAAAAACCGCTGGAGCCCCGCCAGGATTGGAAAAAAGGCCAAATCTTAAACCTCATCTTTTACCATTCGGCCTCTAAGCCTGATTTGGCTTTTCATTCCAAGGTTTGGCGGGCCCATGGAGTGAGGCTGTCCAAGCCCTTCCGCTATCCCGCGCGTCCGGCCTTGTTGGAAAAAACAGCCGGACTTTTCACCCATTGCCTGATGGAAAGCCACTATCTGGAAGGGAAGGGGTTTTCCCACCGCCACGATATTCCTGAAATTTTTACGGGCTGGTGCGGCGGATTCGCCGCGGCCTACGCGGCCATTCGGTGGGGCGATCTGTCGGGAAATGTCCGGTTCCGGCGTATGGGCGAGACCATGTGCGATTACATCAGCCGGGAAGGGGTATCGCCCTCTGGCGTTTTTTATTCGGAAAACGTGAAGGGGGTTTGGCTCGAGAAGACTTTTTGGGGCAAGGGAACCGGGTTGCACATGAGGAACGCCTCGGAAGGTTCCTGCTACTTGGCTTTGATTTTGGAATATGAACGACAAAGGGGAAGGTACCGTGCCCTTTGGGATAGGGCCTTACGTTCCAACCTTGACTCGGTGCTTCGGTTTCAGCGCAAAGACGGGTCGATTCCCCATGAAATCAACGGCAAAACGGGCAAACCCCTATCCTGGGTAGGGGCTACGTCCGGCGCTTGGGCGGGAGCTTGGGCGATTTACTCTAGGATTGATGAAGACAAAGTCCGGGCCAAACGCTACCTGGCGGCGGCCAAAAAAGCCGGAGCTTATTATTTGAAACACTACGTGGAAAAAGAGCGTTACATCGGCGGGCCCTATGACACTTATATGGCGCCTAATATGGAGGATCCCTACAACTTATTATTGGCCTACAGCGAGCTTTACGAAACCACGAGGGAGAAAAAATGGCTGAAGGCCGCCAAGCGGATCGCTGTCCATTTGCTCTCCTGGCGGTATTTATATGACGCCCGCTTTCCCAACGGCACCATTTGCCGTAAACAAAAGGTGAAAACCTTCCACATGTCCCCGGCATCCGTTTC
The DNA here is from genome assembly GCA_964531065.1 of uncultured bacterium. GTDB lineage: Bacteria > Oederibacteriota > Muellerivitia > Muellerivitales > Muellerivitaceae > PALSA-1180. Next base: position 16,515 of record CAZHFP010000033.1, on the reverse strand, counting down.
AAATAAGCACATCCAAAATTGGGACACCCTGGCGGATGTCTATCTCTTGCGTTTAAGCCAATGGCTGAAAGATCCTTTTTACGCTGACTGCGCGCGTCAGCACCTGGAGGCCTCCACCCAATTGGTGCAAGAGGGTCAGCTTCCCAAGGGAATTCCCTACGGGGGCCAGTCGGAGCAATGGTACGCCACCAACTTCAACTGGTTTGGGGATTGCGGCAACTACGCCAAGGGAAATCTTTGGCAGATTACGGTGGCTCTGCCCAAGGCGGGTTTTTTGATCGCGTTGGCGGAATTGAAGAAAAAAAATAACCGCGAAGTTGCGAAAACTTGAAATTTGGATTTTTATAGATAAATCCCTAGCCCTTGAGGGAGAAGGCATTGGTGGTGACTTTGGTGACTGCCGCAATGAAATGGTATTTTTTATAAACTGGGGAGGGTTGGATGAGGTTATCTCGATGGGTGTCTTTGGGTTTGGTTTTGGGATTGATGGCCTCTATGGAGTTGCCTGTCCAAGCGAAGATGAAAAAAGGAGAATCGAAAGTGAGCAAAACTTTTCAAAACCCCATTTTGCCCGGGTTCCATCCTGATCCCAGCATCTGCCGGGTGGGGGATGATTTTTATATCGTCAATTCCACGTTTGAATATTTTCCGGGGTTGCCCATTTACCATAGCAAAGACCTTGTCCATTGGAAGCTCATTGGCAATGCCCTCGACCGGCCCAGCCAACTTCCATTGAAGGGCGCTACCGATTCCGGCGGACTTTACGCGCCAACCATCCGATATTGGAAGGGACTTTATTACCTCATGTGCTGCAATGTGAGCGGCGGCGGCGAATTTTTTGTCACGGCTAAGGATCCGGCCGGGCCCTGGTCCGAACCTCTTTGGATCAACGACCATAACATCGACGGCTCGATGTTCTTCGATGACGATGGGAAGGTCTATTACACCTGCCAAGGCGGCGGGGAGAGGGCTGGGATCCAACAGGCGGAATTAGATCCCGTCACCGGTAAGCTGACCAGTCCGTTCAGGAACATTTGGAACGATAAGAATGAACAGTGGAATGAGGGGCCGCACCTCTACAAGATCAATGGGCTTTACTTTCTCATGCTGGCCGAAGGCGGCACCGGGGATCAACACATGGTGGCCATCGGCCGGTCCAAGTCACCCTGGGGGCCCTTTGACCCCTGCCCCCACAATCCCATCCTGACGGAGAGGGATGAGCCGAACAGCTCCATCCAATGCACGGGCCATGCTGACATCTTCGACGCGCCGGATGGGAGTTGGTGGGCGGTCTTCTTGGGCACCCGCCCCCATAAGGGTATGTCGGTGTTGGGCCGGGAAACTTTCCTGGCTCCAGTTAAGTGGACTGAGGACGGTTGGCCGGTCGTCAACGGCGACCACCATGTGGCTTTGGAAATGTCTGTCCCTAAGTTAAAACCTTTCCCCATGCCCGTACCGCCCGCTCGGTTCCTTTTCACCTCGCCCTCATTGGGGCCGGAGTGGCTCCATGTCCGCAACTATGACCCGGCCCATTTTTCCCTGACTGAACGGAAAGGTTATTTAAGGATCAAAGCGGCTAAGGACAGCCTGGACAAGAAGATGGAGGAACCCGCATTTGTGGGCGTTCGCCAGCCGGCCTTTCGCTTGACCGTGCGGACTGAAATGGAATTCACCCCCGCTCAGGATGGGGAAGAGGCGGGTCTTTGCGTGAGGGCCAACGATGACAATCATTACGAGATATCGATAGGCCGTTTCGACGGGAAAACCCTGCTCTTTGTGCGGAACCATGTAAAGGGACAAAGTTACATGGTCGCCCAAATTCCTTTTGACGGCGGCAAGGTTCATTTGGAAATCTCCAGTTCCGAAGACCGCTACCAATTCGCCTGGTCGGAGGATGGGAAAGTTTGGAAAACCCTGGCGGCCTCGCCCTCGGCGGATCTTTCGCGTGAGAAGGCGGGCGGTTTCACGGGAACGGCTATCGGCCTCTACGCCAGCGCCAACGGGAAAGAGTCTAAGGCCTGCGCGGATTTCGGCTGGGTTGAGATTCTGCCGGACGTAGTGCCGGACCCGGTGGAATTCGCGGCCAGGCCCACTCCAACGCCCCAATCGCCGAAAGACACTTGGCGACTCCGGGCGGGTGGGGATGACTTTACCGACCATGCGGGCGTGGTTTGGTCCCGGGAAAGGGGCATCATGTCTGGGGATACGGCCTGGACGGGAAGGCCCATTCAGGCGACGGAAGATCCTCTTCTTTATACGGTTGAACGCTGGGGATCGGATTTCGGATACACCTTCCCGGTTCTGCCTGGAAAGTATAGGGTCCGCCTCAAGTTCGCCGAGACTTACGTGAAGGCGCCCGGGGAACGGGTTTTTGACATCCTCATTAACGGAAAGAAGGTTTTGCCCAATTTCGACATTTTCAAGGAGGCGGGGGGCATGGACAAGGCTGTCGATAAGACCTTCGAGAATATTCAACCTGACCCCGATGGCCAGATCCAGGTACGGTTCGTCGCCTCGGTTCAAAATGCCAAGGTTTGCGCTGTTGAAATTATTCCACAAAAGTAGAAAAAGGAAATCCAATGCCCGCGGCTGAATTCAAGGCGAAGTTTAACCGCCTGAAATTATGGATCAAGCGAAAACACTTGAGCGGTGTCCTTCTTTCAACGAGGGCTAACTATTCTTGGCTGGCCTGCGGCCATACGAATCACATCCGGTCGGATGTGGAAAGGGGAGTGGCTTCTCTTTGGGTAACCCCTCAAGGGGTTGAGTTATGGTGCAATAACATTGAGGAAAACAGGTTTCGAGCGGAAGAAGCCAAGGGTCTGCCTTTTCAATATCGGATCCATCCTTGGTACGAACCTTTTTCGCCAAAGAAAATCTTGAAAGGCCGGACTGCCTCCGACGATGGCGCCTTCGGAACCCTGAATTTAAAGGATGAAATCGCCGAACTGCGCTGGTGTTTGACCCAAGAAGAAGTGAGCCGATACCGGAAGGTGGGTGCTCTCGCGGGCCAGGCGATGGAAGTGGCGGGGCATCAACTGAAGCGGGGCTGGACCGAAATTCAAGCCGCCGCCGAATTGTCCAAAGAATTGGTGGTTCGCGGTTTAGAAGCCTCCGTGGTATTGGTCGCGGCCGATGAAAGACTTCGGCGTTTTCGGCATCCCTTGCCCACCGCCCACAAAATCAAACAAACGGTCATGATGGTTATCTGCGCCAAGGGCCATGGCCTCATTGCCAATTTGACACGGCTCGTTCATTTTGGGCCCCTGTCGCTGGATTTAAAACTCCGCCATCGGGCCTGCCTGTCCGTGGAATGCGCCCTTTGGGCCGCCAGTCGGCCCGGAGTAGAAGCGGGATTGGCTTTTAGAGCCGGAGCGGCCGAATATTCCTTGCAGGGATTTCCGGGAGAGTGGAAGAAACATCATCAGGGTGGGCCGACCGGTTATGAGACTAGGGATTATTTAGCCACTTTGGGAGAGAGGCGAAAGCTTCAATTGAACCAGGCCATCGCTTGGAACCCTTCCATCACCGGCACCAAGAGCGAAGATACCGTATTAGCCACCTCCAAAGGTTTGGAACTGTTAACTCCCACACCCCGTTGGCCGATGGTGAAGGTGGAATACGGCGGGCAGAAGTATTTGAGGCCGGACATCTTGGAACGAAAAAAATAATGCCGATGGTTTTACCCTTCTCCCTCATCAGACTTCGCTAAAGCTACGCCCGACAAGAGGGGCGAGGGTGTTTAGAGATGAAAGGTTTATATGGTTCAAAAAATTGTGGCGATCGGCGGGGGCAGCATTGGCTGGGGAGGCAAAAAGCCCGAGGTTGCCGCCATCTCCCGGGAGATCATCAAGCTAACGGGAAAGAAAAACCCCAAACTTCTTTTCGTGCCGACCGCCAGCTCGGATGATCGGGCCTATGTCCGGCTCGCGGAAAACCATTTCGGACGGAAGATGGGATGCCGAGTAGAGACGATGTTTCTTCATAAAGAGAATCCGAAAGCATCCGAAATACGCCGGAGGGTGATGGCTTCGGATATTATTTATGTGGGCGGCGGCAATACCCTGATGATGATGAACCGCTGGAAAAGACTGGGGATGGATAGGGCCCTTCGGGAGGCCCGCGCTAAGGGAAAGGTTCTTTGCGGCACCAGCGCGGGGGCTCTCTGCTGGTTTAAATTGGGAAATTCCGATTCGTGGAAATACTACAATCCCAAAGCCCCTCTGATTAGAGTGACGGGGCTAGGATTCTTGGACGCCCTGGGCTGTCCCCATTACGACGGCGAAAAGGACCGGGAACCTCAACTGAAAACAATGATGAAGTTCACAACCGGAGTGGCCATCGCCCTGGATAACTGCGCGGCCCTGGAAGTGGTGGGGGATAGGGGCCGGATCATTACCTCGAAACCCACTGCCAACGGCTGGCGGGTCTATTGGAAAAAGGGTGGGTACCATAAGGAAAAGCTGACGGGATTGGGATGGATGTCTTTGACTGATATTTTTCGAAAACAATAAAAATCCCTTTGGAGGGTTATATGTCTTACGTCATCGGCTGTGATATTGGCACCTCGGGAACCAAAGCCATTGTGGTTTCGGAATCGGGCAAAGTCCTCTCCAAAGTCATGGTTGAATATCCCATGTCTACTCCCCGTCCTGGTTGGGCGGAACAGCACCCGGACACCTGGGTTAAGGCGGCTTTGGAGGCGATCGCGGCGGCGGTGAAAAAATCCGGAGTAAAGGCCAAAGACGTGAAAGCCTTAGGCTTTTCCGGCCAAATGCACTCCTCGGTTTTTCTTGATAAAAATGGCAAGGTCTTAAGGCCTGCCCTACTTTGGTGTGATACCCGCACCCACCAAGAATGTTTGGAAATTACGAAAAAAGTGGGCGAGAAGAATCTCCGCCAATGGGTTTCCAATCCCGCTTTGGAGGGGTTCACCCTTCCTAAAATTCTCTGGGTCAAAAAACACGAACCGAAAATTTATAAACAAATCGCCCAGGTTTTGATGCCGAAAGATTACGTCCGTTACAAACTTACGGGTGTGCTCGGCACGGATGTTTCGGATGCGGCCGGAACCCTTTACTTCGACGTGAAAAAACGCCGCTGGTCGAAAGAAATACTGGCCAAGTTGGGAATTCCTCTCGTTTGGTTTCCACAAGTAGTGGAATCCCAGCAGGTCTGCGGCCATTTGACGCCCTCTGCGGCTAAATCGTTGGGGCTCAAGGTAGGAACAGCCGTGGTGGCCGGCGGCGCGGACAACACCTGCGGCGCGGTGGGGAACGGCATCATCAAAACCGGCGATGTTATGGCGAGCTTGGGAACTTCGGGCGTTTTTTTCGCCCATTCGGACAAGGTGAAAGTCGATCCGTACTTGAGAGCCCACAGCTTTTGCCACAGCGTTCCGAAAAAATGGTACCTGATGGGCGTCATGCTTTCGGCGGGATTTTCTCTGCGTTGGTACCGGGATACGTTGGGGATGACTGAAAAGGAAATAGGGAAGAAGACGGGCAAGGACGCCTATAACGTTCTGAGTGACTTGGCGAAAAAAGTGCCAGAGGGCAGCGAGGGGCTTTTATTCCTCCCTTATCTCATGGGAGAAAGAACGCCGCATAAAGATCCGAACGCTCGGGGTGCTTTTATCGGAGTCTCTGCCCGCCATGGCCGGGCTCATTTCGCGAGAGCTGTTTTCGAGGGGATTACCTTTGGCATGAGAGACTCCCTCGAAATCTTCCGCGAATTGAAAGTTCCGATCCGCCGAATTGTGGCGACAGGCGGCGGGGCGGTGAACCCCTTTTGGCGCCAATTGCAGGCCGATATTTATGGGGCGGAAGTGGCAACCGTGAATAGCCAAGAAGGCCCGGCTTTTGGCGCCGCAATCCTGGCGATGGTGGGGGCGGGGCTTTATCCAAATGTTCCCGCCGCTTGCTCCAAACTGGTGAAGGCCGCGACCCGGACCTTCCCTCGAAAAAGATCCGTCCAGATTTACAACCGTTGGTACGGGGAATATAAGAAACTATATCCCCGGTTAAAGGAAAGTTTCCGTTCGATCCAGGGAATTATTTCGGCCTAATTAAACGGTATCGACGGGTCTGAGGTTCACAATTTAATAAGAAGTGGTATTATTAGCCGTCTGCCATGGGTGTCCCGCGTCTCGCGGAAAAACGATTTTGGGGTCCGAATGAAATCCAGAATAACTTTATTCCTTTGTTTCCTGATGGTCGGGGCCTTTACCTCGTGCCAAAGAAATATCGCCGTCTCGCCTAGCCCTATCGCGTTATACACACCGACCATAACCTTCACCGCCACCAATAGCCCCACTAACAGTTCAACCGCAACTCCCACCATGACCGCAACGGCTACCTTGACTGGCACTCTGACCTTCACCAGTACCTTTACGGCGACGTCCACCGATACCCCGACCGACACATCCACCAATACGCCGGTTGATACTTCCACTGACACGCCAACCGATACACCCACGGATACTCCCACGGATACTCCGACGGATACCCTGACCCCCAATAAACCTCCGGTCGTTACCGTTACGCCCCCTGTTCCTATGACGCCTTTCGCTCCCACTTTATCCCCGACCCCCCAGATGGGAACTAGTCCCTGGTTTTTCAGCCCCACCTGCCCGACGGGCGTCGCCGTGGATAACGCGGGGAATATTTTTGTCTCGGAAGCCTGCAATGGCCAAATCGATGTTTTCAATTATAACGGCGACTACCTCTACACCCTCGCCCTGCCCAATCCCAACCCCTACGGTAACGCCCCCCAACCCTTCGGTCTTGCGGTGGACAACTTGGGAAATATTTTCGTGGCTGATTACGGCAATGGGAACGGGGAAATCCTGGAACTCAACACCTCCACTGGCGCGCTTGAAAACATGTACTGGGGCTCCAATAACAATTCGGTCACTTTCATCCAAGGCCCCTATGGCGTGGCCCTCGACGGTTCCGGCAACCTTTACGTGGCCGATTACCAAGGAGGTTATGTGGCCAAGCTGGATACGGCCACGGACACGGTGACCCAGATATCCTCGGACAGCGGTTCCGTCTCCCCTCTGGCGGTGGCAATAGACGGGACAAACACCTACCTCTACGCGACCGACCCCAATACGGGGAAAGTCCTCCAATACGACACGGCCACCCTGACCCTGCAAAACACCCTCGACGAGACGACCTGGCCCGCGGCCGGCTATGCCCCCGCCCCCACCGGAATTGGCGTGGATTTGGCGGGCAACTTGGTCATCTGCGACTACAACAACGGGACCTTGTTGAATACGGACACCTCGGGAACTTTCCTGCAGACTGTTTTTCCGGGGGCGGGCAATTTCCCGGCTTGTTATTCCCCGGCCTTTGACGCGGCCGGAAACATGTTTGTACCCTTGTATTATTCCGGATATGTCAACGCGGTGGTGGCTATTCCCAACGCGGCTGGAAATTTTCAATAGGTTACAACCCGGTGCTGGATGGGCCGGGGAAAGGGAGGCGTTATGAAAAAAATCACGTTCTTGGCCCTTGTGGTCGCGATCTTGGCAGGAACCGTCCAAGGCGCCCCTGCTGATTTCAAAAAATCAAAGTTCTTCCAGGGCAAGATGGCCGCGCGGCCTAAGAAGCCGGGGCCCCATTTGGTTGCTTGGACCGGGACGGGAAAAGGCAAGTTCAATCCCTCGGAAAAGTTCAGGAAGAAAAAATAGGAAAAACCCGGCGGGCCTTCAAGTTTTCCCTGCCGGAAGGCCCGGTTAAAACCTGACTTCCGCGTCCAGCGCGGCCCCGAAGGCGATGGAATCTTGGATGGCCGGAAAGCTTCGAGTGATGAAGGCCGCGTCAATGTTGCAGACCGGAAGCTGAAACCCCGCTCCAAAAGTCCATAATTGCGAGTTGGAAACCCGGTCGTTGAAAGTCCCCAGCCGTACCACCAAGTGGCTTTCCGGGTACCAGCGCTCCACCCCGCCCCTCCAATTGACCTGTCCCTGGGTCCAAGAAACTTCCCCTTCCAAGGCGATATTTTTGTCGGGCGGCGCCGCGGTCATTCCCAATTTGGTGGCATAGGGAAAAGGGGCGCTGAGATTCACGTCCGACGGCGCTCCTGCCGAGGTTTGGGCGCCGGTGGCCGGATCCAGGGTGTAGGTTTGCTGTTTCGCCTGCCAGTTGAAATTGGATTGAAGATTTTCGAACATCATGGCAACGGAGAGAGAGTCATTGATCTTCACCATAAATCCACCGTCCACGCTCAGCCCTAACCCGGAAGTGGAAGTGGTTTGTGTGTACTGGTATCCGGTGTTGGAGCCTTTTTGGTAAACCCCGCTTAAGGCTGTCTGCTGATATTGGATCCCATCGTGGTATTTCAAGCTTCCGCCGACGGAGAGAAAGGGAAAATTGCCGATAGGCAGGGGCATTCCGTAGCTCAAAACCAAATCCCCGACTTCTTGGCGGGTTTCCTGGAAGTTCAAGTTGTAGGAGCCGGTCAGGGTGTTGTTGTCTCTGGCATTGAAGAAAGCCAGGGCGCCTTGGGATTCGGAGCTGGTGAGTTGTTGGTTATAAACCATCCCTCCCACGGCGTTGGTGTATTTGACGGCGAAGGTTCCTAAGTATTGTTGGTAGCGGTTGACCGGATCCTGGGAAGATTGGACGGCGTTGGCCGATGAAAAGCGGAGGATGGGAGACCCGGTGTTGCTGGTATCGAAAAAAGAACCGCCCGCCGCGATAGCCCAATTCACGTTTTCCGCTCCGGGAATCGCGAGTAGGGCGGGGTTCCAGTAGAACCCGTAAATATCCATGGGAGCGGCGGTAGCGGCGCCGCCGATGGCGAGGCTGTGGGCTTCTTGCGCCAAAAGCGGCGCCGGCAGGAAAAGAAGCAACGCTCCGAATAGCCGAAGATGATTCATGCCGTCAGTTTAACCTTGGCGGCGGGTCAAAATCAACAACGGCAGTTACTGACGCCAGGCTGAAGGTTTTTGTTTTTGAGGATAAAGGGCGCGGCATCGGGCGAGAGTCTGTTGAGGGCGCTTCTTTTGCTGAAAGCTGGAACCTTGTCCCTGGAACCTGAAGCCTCTTTTTCACCCTTTGGGTTAAAAGAGCGCCTTGTTACAATCAAACCAATGAAAAAAAATAAACCCGGGCCCATCGCCTTTGTTCGTAAAAAAATGTCCGCCCGCGCGAACCTGGTTTGGGGTTTTTTAGCCGCGGTTGTCTGGGCCGCCCAAGTGGTCCGGCTTCACGATTCATCGTCGGTTTTTCCATTTTCCTTGCTTCTCAAAGGTCTGGTGTTAGTTGGGGCCGCCGCCGCGGTTTATCACTTTTCGGTCTTCAAAAAAGGATTTTCGTTTTTAGGAATGTTTCCCCTGTTGTGGCTGGCCCTGTCCCAATTTCAATGGGATCTTTGCGCGTCGCCGGATCTTAAGGGTTGGTTATGGCTGGTTCTTTTTCTTTTGGGGGAATATTTTATTTTTTCCTTGGCGGACGGCCGGGTTCTTTTGGCGGCGCTGGCTCCTTTGTGGGCCTGGCTGACTTGGCTTTCGCCCCTGTCCTGGATTCTTCCCTTGGGCTTTTTGACCGCTCCCAAGGGCCGGATTAAAAACAATGGGTGGGTTAAGTTTGGCGGAGTGATCTTAAGCGTTGTTTTTTTCGCCCTGCTGAAGGGGTGGCAATCCCCGGGGTTGGAGAGCGGCGGCGTTTTAGATTTTCTTTTCACCCGCCGCTACGCGGCTTTTTTTCTATTAGGGTGGCTGGGTTTGACGGCCTTTCCCCAAAGAGGAACCTTCCGCTACGCGGTCACTCCCGTGTTTTATTTCATGCTGGGGTACCTAGGATGGCCCGCCTCTGCGACGGATCCTCTTCAATGGGAAACATTGGAATGGGTTGTTGTTTTCTGCGCGGGGTTTGGCTGGGAATCCTTTCGGCGGGATTTAATGGATGACTCCTGGCATGGACGAGCGGTGTGGATCGCGCTTGGAATTTCTTTGTTCGGGGCCTTCCTCCGTTAAAGACGGCGGAACCACGCCGCCGGATCGCTTTTTTCCTTGTTTTAAACCAGGGTGGAAAAAAGATGCTGCGCGGGGTCTTGAAAAGAGAATGGGTTTCCCGCTAACGTTAAACGACCGGATTTAACTCAACTTTTTTTCCTGGTTTTGCTTTTCGTGGCTTTCCTCTGGGGATATTTATGGTAAACTCCGGGGGTTTTCCGGTAATTAATGGAGGCCTTCCCATGAAATGGTTTTTTCCCTTTTTAGCTGTCATGAGTTTCCCGGTGTTGGTTTTGGCGGAAGGCGGAGCCCCCTCGCCCGCGACCGTGCCGGCTCCCGGTTCTCCTGGCGCTAAGCCAGCCCAGGTTCTTCAAGCCGTTCAGGCGGGCCAACCCGCCGCCGCGCCCAGCCCCACTCCTACGGTGGACCTGAAACACGCCCCGAAGATTTTTTCCGCCCATACGAAATTCGATTTTAAAACCGTGGATGAAGGTCCGGACATCATCCATGAATTTCGCATTTCGAATAAGGGAACCAGGCCCCTGACCATTACCAACGTCGGAACATCCTGCGGCTGTACGGCCGCCGTTTTGAAAAAGCTCGGGTCGAAAAAAGACGAGGCCGCGACCTTGCCGGTGGAAATACCAGCGGGCGGCCGGGGAACGATCAAGGCCACCTACCACACCAGCGGCCGTCCCGGCCACGCCACGAAAATTATCACCATCTCCAGCAACGATCCGGTGAATCCCGGCTACCAGCTGCAGTTGGACATGACTGTGGTCCGCGAAGTGGATGTCCAACCGGAGCGGGTTTATCTTTACGGTATCCATTACAAACAACCCCATGAAACGGGCATCAAGGTTTTGGGCAAGCCCGATATGCCCTTGAGCATCATCTCGGTGGAAAGCGTGAATAAGGTCGTGACCATCACCAGCGTAACGCCCTACACGGAGGACAAGCGCAGCGGTGTCAGCATCGTGGTGAATCTGCCTGTGTCCCAGCCGATCGGCGCTTTCACCGATGAGATCCTTATCAAAACCGACAACGCCAAGAAACCGGAAGTCCGCGTCCAGGTGCTGGGAGAAGTGACGGGCCGGGTCCAGTACAATCCGAAAAATTTTAATTTCATGCCGAACCAAGATTCCCCGGTGACGGTCCAATTCAACGTGGATCAGCCCAAGGGGTTTGAGGTGCGGGGCGTGAAATCAGTTAATCATTTGACTCGGCCCTATATCCAGAAGACCCGCGGGCCCAATGGGACGGATATCTATTCATTGGTGGTTTCGGTGGTGAAGAACATCGCGAAGGAAAGCGACGGTAAGGACCAGGTCATTGTTCAAACGAACGATCCGGACCAGCCGCAAATTATTTTCGACGTACAAGCGCAGAAGTAGAAAAGCAGGTACCGGGTACCAGGCGCAAGGTTCCAGTTTGAGGCTTGGTTTCTTGAGCACATAACTGGGACCTAGAACCTGGAACCTGACAATTTTCGTGAGAGGTCTTTCTATGGCAACGCAAGCGGATTCGGGTTTAGAGGACATCATCGCGACAAGTACTTCCGTTTGCTCGATTGAAAACGGGGTGCTGGCTTACCGCGGCTACAATATCGATGAGCTGGCTGAAAAGGCCACCTTCGGCGAGGTGACCCATCTTCTTTTATTCGGCCAATTACCGACCAGGGCCCAACTGCAAAAGCTTGAGGCGGATATCGTCGAAGGTTCCAAGATTCCATCGGTTTCCATGGATTTGATCCGCCAGTTTCCCTTGAATGTTCCCCCGATGGATTGGCTGAGAACCGCTGTGTCGGCTTTGTCGTTCAACGATCCCGACGCCAAGGACAACAGCAACGAGGCTAATTTACGGAAAGCCGTCCGCTTGACCGGCCAAATTTCCACCCTGGTGGCAGCCTTTGACCGCCTGCGCAATAAAAAGGAAATCTTGGATCAAAAACCCGGAAAATCCCAAGCTTGGAATTTTCTCTATCAGTTGACGGGCAAGGAACCAGACGAGGTTTCCGTGAAGACTTTTGATGTCTGTCTGATCCTGCACGCTGACCACGAACTCAACGCCTCTACCTTTTCCGCCCGCGTCACCGCTGCCACCTTAAGCGACATCCATTCAGCCATTACTTCCGCCATTGGAACCTTGAAAGGCTCTCTGCACGGAGGAGCCAACGAGCAGGTGATGATCATGCTCCAAAAGGTGGGTGACGCCTCGAAAGTGGAAGCTTGGATCAAGGACGCCCTGGTCCGCAAGGAACGCATTATGGGTTTCGGCCACCGGGTCTACAAGAACGGCGACCCGCGCGCCAAACATCTGATGAAATTGTCCGAGGCCATGGGGAAACTTACAGGCGAGCCGAAATGGTATGAGATGTCCCGGGTCATTGACAGCGTCGTTCAAAAAGAAAAGAAGCTTTTGCCCAACGTGGATTTTTATTCGGCTTCCACTTACCACTACCTGGGAATCCCAACGGATATTTTCACGCCCATTTTTGCCTGCAGCCGCATCACCGGCTGGTCCGCCCATGTTTGCGAGCAATTGGCCCACAATCGATTGATCCGGCCCCGCGCTGAGTACCTGGGCGCCCGCGATCAGCATTACGTTCCCATCGATAAACGCTGAAAATATCCTTTAATCCCACCGCCGGACTTCCTTTTTGATGGGGAGGTTTGGTTTCTTCCGCTAGAATGTTCCCGAGCCTGGACCCTCGTCCGGGCTTTTTAATTATTCAGGAAAAGGCCCATGTCTTCCACCGCCGGATTTAAAACTTCCCTTAAACTTTATATGAGGCTCCTGGCTTACCTGAAACCTTATCGGTCCCGGGTGATTTTGAACTTTCTGCTGATGGTTATTTCCGCCTCGGCCACGGGCTTCGTCATGTACCAGTTCGAGCCCCTCATCAACGCCACCTTTATGAAAACCGACGATCCAAGCGGTACTTACCGGCATCTTGTCTTTTGGACGGTGCCCATTACCTTATTCGCGGCCATGCTCCGCTATTCGGCGGGGTACGGGCAGGATTATTTCACCGGATATTTAGGCCAACGAATCGTTCAACAGCTTCGAGCCGATCTCTATTCCCATTTTTTGACGCTCCCGATGTCTTATTTTAACGCCCAACGGACAGGCGGATTGGCCGCTCGTATCACGAATGATGTTCAGATTTTACAAGACACTATCATCAGCGGTATCGGACGCAGTTTTTCCTCCGGTTTGACCGCGGCGGCGCTCGCGGTTGTGCTGATCCACTTGGATTATCAGCTCGCCTTTGTGGCTTTTGTTGTTTTCCCCATCGCCCTTCTTCCCATCTACCGCTTTGGCCGAAAAATCCGGCGTGCTTCAGGCGAAGGCCAGCAGATTTTATCGGACCTAAATTCCCAGATTCACGAGACCTTGGCCGGCATCCGGGTGGTGAAAGCTTTCGGCATGGAGCATTTTGAGAAAAATAAATTCAATAAAACGAACGAAAAATATTTCGCGACGGCCATGAGCTCCATCCGGGCTTACGCTCTCTCGACGCCGATTGTGGAAATTATGGCAACCGTTTCCCTTTTAGGCCTGATCGTGTGGCTGGCCCGCCGGGCGCTTTTTCAAGGGGACATCACCGTGGGAACTTTTGTGGCCTTTATGGGGGCGACCGCTACCCTTTACCCCCAGTTAAAAGGGTTTAACGGGTTCTGGTCCAGCCTTCAGCACGCGCTGGCTTCCGTGGAAAGATGTTATGAGATATTGGACACGGTGGATCCCATGGTGGACGGCAAAGGCGCGGTGGAGGTGGGAGCTCTCAAGAAAGGAATTGAGTTCAAAAACATTTCTTTCGAATATATTCCGGGCCACCCCGTCTTGCGGAATATTTCCTTCAGCGTGGCCAAGGGAGAAGTAGTGGCGCTGGTAGGGCCTTCGGGCGGCGGTAAAACGACTTTGGTTGATCTGGTGCCGCGTTTTTACCAACCCAACTCGGGGAAAATTTTTTGGGACGGAAAAGATATTTCCAATATCAAGCTGGCTTCCTTAAGATCCCACATCGGAATCGTGACACAGGAAACCATTCTCTTCCACGAGTCCATCTTGAAGAATATCGCTTACGGCAGGCCGGGCGCCTCTTTTTGGGATGTGCAAGCCGCGGCCAAGGCGGCTTACGCCAAGGAATTTATCGACAACACCCCGCAGGGATTTAACACCCTGATAGGAGACCGGGGCATCCGGCTTTCCGGCGGCCAGCGCCAGCGCCTGGCCATCGCTCGGGCCATCCTTAAAAATCCGCCGGTCATGATATTGGATGAAGCCACCTCGGCCTTGGACACCGAGAGCGAGCAATTGGTGCAAAAAGCTTTGAACGAATTGATGGGCCACCGCACGACTCTCGTCATCGCCCACCGGCTATCCACTGTCCGCAAGGCGAACCGGATTCTCGTCATCGACAAGGGCCGGATCGCGGAGCAGGGGAAGCACAGCCACCTTTTGAACAAGCGGGGCCTTTACGCGAAGTTGTACCGCATGCAGTTTAGGGATTCGTCGCAAGGCGCCGAACCCAATTAGGAATTGGTGGTTAGGAATTTGGAATTTACGGATTTAATTACTAATTCCGCATTCCTAATTCCTAATTGGATCTATCAGCGTTATTGACGAGCTGAAAGGAGTTTCGAGAGTGACCCGTTTGTTAAAAAGACGCCCCGCGGTATTTTTAGACCGTGATGGGACTTTAATTCGTGACATGGATTTTTTGAGCCGGCCGTCACAGATCAAATTATTCAAAGGGTCGGCACAAGCCCTGAAATTATTGCGCCAGGCGGGGTTTTACCTCTTTATTGTCTCGAACCAGTCGGGCGTGGCGAGGGGCTTTTTCTCCGAGAGCTCGGTTCGGAAAGTCCATCGACGCATCCAAGTTCTGCTGAAATCCAATGGGGCGAGGATCGACCGCTTCTTTTATTGCCCCCATTATCCGAAAGGAAAAGTAAAATCATTAAGCCGGGTCTGCGCCTGCCGCAAGCCCAGCCCGGGAATGGTTCGAGAAGCGTCCAAAAGATATCCGATTGACCTGAACCACAGCTATGTGGTGGGTGATAAAATGGACGATCTTCTTTTGGCGGGCCGGGCGCGTTTGGCGGGGGGGATTTTGGTCCGCACCGGCAAGGGCCGGCAAAGTGAGAAGCAACTGAAAGCCCATCCTCTCCGGTACGCGGTCGTGACGGCTGGGTTGTTAGGCGCGGCGAAATGGATCGTTAAAAATCAGGTCTCCGGCGCCAGGTAAAAAATTAAAGAAGTGAACATTAATTCTTAAGGTTTAAAAGGTTCGATATGATTAAAGCCAACTTTTCTCCAGGATTCGCCGCGAAGGCGCCGGTCTTCCTGAAAAAATTTTCAAAGATCAAACTGATGGTCGCCGGGGACATGGTAGTGGACGAATCTATTTACGGCGATACCGAACGGATTTCCCGGGAAGCGCCTGTCTTGATTCTCCGCTATTCCCATACCGACTTCATGCCGGGCGGAGCGGCCAACGCGGCCAATAATGCCATCGAGTTGGGGGCGAAGGTTTTTCCGTTGGGCGTTGTGGGAAAAGATGAGCAGGGCCAAAAGCTGCTTCAGTACTTCAAAATGAAAAAAGCCGATGTCTCAGGGCTGCTGACGGTTGATAACCGCCACACCACGGTGAAGTGCCGCATCATGGCGGGAGCCCACCACACGGCCAAACAGCAGGTTATTCGGATGGACAAAGTCGAGGACAAGGACATTTCCCGCCAAGTGGAGGCAAAACTCATCGCCCGCATCGGAGCCCTGGCGCCCAAGATGGACGCCCTTCTTATCTCCGATTACAGCCTAGGGGTTTTAACCGAGGGCGTGCGACGGTCCCTGCTTTCGGCTTTTACCGGTAAGGTCATCACCGTGGATACCCACGTTCACTTAGAAAAATATAAAGGTGTTTCTCTGGTCACGCCCAATGTGGCCGAGGCTGGGCCGGCGGCGGGTCTCGAGATTCGGGATAACGAAAGTCTGCTTCGAGCCGGGCAAATCCTTGGAAAAAAACTGGGCTGCAGCGTTTTGATTACCAAAGGGCCCCAAGGAATGACTCTTTTTGATACCCGGGGCGCGGTGAAGAACTTGCCGGTTTTTGGCCTGGACCAGCCTGTCGATCCGACGGGCGCCGGTGACACGGTCGCCATCACGACGACCCTGGCCTTGGCCGCGGGGGCTGACCTAACTCTGGCCGCGTCTCTGGCTACGGTGGCGGCGGGATTGGTTGTCGCCAAGCGGGGAACGGCCACGGTGACAACGGATGAAATTTTGAAAGCCTTGAAGATGGGCTTTTTTTCCACAAAATAAAAGACGGAGTCTTATGGCCGAAGTTATTTTAAACCACGATGAACTGGCGAAACGCCTGAAAGCCTTGAAGGCTCAAGGAAAAAAAGTTGTTTTTACAAACGGCTGCTTCGATTTATTGCATGTGGGCCATGTCCGATATTTGCGGGGCGCCAAGGCCCTGGGCGATGCACTGGTTTTGGCGGTCAATTCCGATGATTCCATCCGCCGGTTGAAAGGCAAGGAAA
>CAZHFP010000032.1:0-22601 GCA_964531065.1 uncultured bacterium | reverse complement strand
CGGAAGTTTTGGAGGAAGAAAGCCAAAGGGCCTTCAAAAATTTCGAGAAGAACGGTGTTCCCGGTTCGCCCGCTCTATGGCAATGGAGCCAGTTCAGCCTGCGCAAGGATTTGGAAAAGGCCCTGAAGAAAGTGTTGGAGGACGTCGATTGGACTCCCGTGGATTTCGAAAAGGCCTTCGGGCGTGAGGGCCAGCCCGAAGTGACATTCGAGACCCCGGCGGCAAAATTCCGCCTGGAAGGTTTCATGGACCGGGTGGATTTTTCTTCAGACGGTAAGAGCCTGAGGGTGGTGGATTACAAGTCGGGTTCCGCCCTGAACTTCAAGGCGGACAACGTGAAGGAAGGCACCAAGATCCAAATGCCCCTTTACCTCTGGGCCTGCCAAACCCTTTACCCGGGAGTGAACCCCCAAGGAGCGCTATATGAGTTCCTCACCGCGAAGGGGGACTATAAGGCGGTCCCCTTCGACGCCACGGATTTTAAAAAGGTGGAAGAACCGTTGAAAGTCCTCTTGACCACGGCGGCGGAGGCGGTGGACCAAGGTCTTTTCCCTGCGGCCGCTAAAGCTTGCGACCATTGTGATTACCGGATTCTTTGCGGACCTGGAGCGGAGAAGCGGGGGGAACGTAAGAGGGAAGATATGAGAGTCGGGGATTATTTTAAGCTGGAGGAATTACCATGAACCTTAAAAAAATTAATTTTTTGATTTTCTTTTTTATGTTTTTTTATAATTTTTTTTCGTTAGACAAAACTTTTGGTGAAGATACAGTTGTGAACGGTGGTGTTTCAAAGTTTGGTAAAGAAATTAAAATCACGGGAACTCCTGGCACTCCGGAACAAATTGCTCAACTAGTAAAAAAGTTAAATTTAATGGTTCCGCTTAGCGAGGATGTAGGCGGAATTGCAGGTTGTCCCAAAGAAGCTTATTCCAACTTTAATGATCTAAAGCACGGATTACTTATCCTAGCTTTAAATATCCTAAATACGCTCGAAAGGGATAAAAAAAATCCGATGGATTGCGGTGATGTTATGAATGAGAAGCTTAAGAATGTTGGAATGTCTGTGGAGGCGAAAGCCGGAGAAGTAATACCTTTCGGTTTTATTAGGGGATATGCATTTGGACAACCCAAAGGAACCAAAGATTTATTGGTGCTTCATACTACGATAACGGTTATTTGTGGAGTTGATGAGTCGATTTATCTTTTTCGGAAGATTCAGGGAAAATGGAAGTTGATTTTAGCTCAAGAAGCAGTTGAAGATAAATTTTCCACCCAAGAAAATCTCAGATATTTGATTTTTGAGTCAAAAGAAAAACCCATCATGGTATTGACGCATACCCCCTTGTGGTGTCAATCATGCTGGATTTCAATGTCTCTATCTGTGTTACAACCAGGAACGGATCCGTTCAAACCAAAAATTATTTTATCGGACGAGAAATATGTTTATCGTTGCGCGGATATGAAATTAGAAAAGACAAAGATGGGCTTTACTCTGAACTATACAGGAGAGGATAAAGACCCTGGGGTGGTTTTAAAAAAAGTAACGGAACCATATTCTTTGGCCGAAAACGGTGTGAAACGGATTGAAAAATAAGGATTTTATGTTTTTCACAATGGAAAATAAATGGATTTTGAAATGATCTCCGACCAAGAAGTACGAGAACGGGTCACGCACGACCATGAAACCCTCTTCGCCGTGGACGCGGGGGCGGGTACGGGTAAGACCACGCTCCTGGTGTCCAGGCTCATAGCGCTTCTTCTCGAAAAGCAGGCGCCCTTAAGCCGTATCGCGGCCATTACCTTCACCGAAAAGGCAGCAGCAGAGTTGGCTGAGAGGCTTCGTTCCAAACTTGAGGAAGCTTTAGGGAAACATCCCGATCAAAAGGTTCTTATTCTCAAAGCCTTGGAAGATATGGAAAGGGCCCCCATTTCCACCATCCATTCCTTCTGCGCGGGGCTATTGCGGGAATATCCTGTGGAAGCCGGAGTCGATCCCCAGTTTACCCTTCTGGATGAGGTTCAATCGGGGGCCTTCGAGGCACAAGCTTGGGAGCATTGGCTTAAGAAGAACCTTGCCCAGCCGGTGGAGGCTCTTTTCAACTTCCTGCGCCTGGGCGGGACCTTCGAACAGGTGGATGAGCTCAAACTATTCCTCAAGCGTAATCGAACTCTCCTAACCATCCCTGCGCCAAAACCCTTGCCGTCCGTCGCGTCTTTCCGAGAAAAATGGAAATCTTTCTTATCTTGGAGCCAGAAAGTTGCCACATCTTGCAAAGACCACGGAGACAAACTTTATGAAGCCTTGGAAGAATTTTGGATCGAGAGTGAGGCCATTGAATCATCCACTCCCTCGCCCCTGGAGGGAGAGGGCGGGGTGAGGGGGAATCAAAAAAATATACACCACCCTCATCCCGGCCTTCTCCCCTCAAGGGAGAAGGGGAAAATCGCTTCAACTGAAGAATCTGATTTTGATTTGGCTTTTCTTGATATTCCCAAGGTCAAAAATAAAGGAAATCAAAAGGCTTGGGACAAAGACTTGTTGGCCGAGATTCGGGATAAATTCCTTCGTTTAGCCGAGGATCATGCCTCAACCTTCGCCCCTTTCAAAGAAGCCATCGTCCTGAATATGGTCCATTGGGTGGCGGGTTACTTGAAGGAATGGGAAAATCAAAAGACCCAAGGTGGGTTCCTCGATTTCGATGATCTGCTTCTTAAGACCCGGGATATCCTGAAAAACCATCCCGAGGCCCGGGAAGAAATGAAGAAGCGGCTTGACTATCTGTTCGTGGACGAATTCCAGGACACGGACCCCCTACAGGTGGAAATTGTTTTTTTCTTATCCGAAAAATCGGGTCGGCAAGAAAAAGACTGGCGAAAAGTAAAGTTGGAGCAAGGGAAGTTGTTTCTTGTCGGCGACCCCAAGCAAAGCATCTACCGTTTCCGCCGGGCGGATGTGGCCATCTATGAAGAGACCAAAGAACGCATCGTTGCCAATGGAGGCAAGGTGGAAGTCTTGACCGAGAACTTCCGCACCGTGGGCGGGTTGGTGGATTGGGTCAATGGCTGTTTTCCCCCACTCTTCGAAGGGACCGGCATCACCTACCACTCCTTAAGCCCCAACCGCAAGGCGGGACAGACCGAGGGAACCTTACCCATTCTTTGGGGCCTCCAAATCCCAGTGCCGCAAGATGAGAAATTAAACAAAGCCGAATTCCGCAACCTGGAGGCGGAATGGACCGCGAACTTTTTGAAGGAGCAAGTGCTGGGCGGGGGCTTCACGGTGTCCGATCCCAAGACCCATGAGAGGCGCCCGGTTAAAAAGGGCGACATCGCCATCCTCTTCCGAGACTTGTCCAACGACAACGAGGAATTTTGGGAAGAGGCCCTGCGCAAAAGGGACCTGTCCTACCAGATCGTGGGGGGCAAGCGTTTCTACAACCGGCCCGAGATCGTGGCCTTGTCCACTTTGCTGACTTGCCTTTCTTCCCCCGCCGATGAGGCCGTCTGCGTGGCGGTTTTGCGGGGACCGCTTTTTGGTTTCAGCGACGAGGACCTTTTTCTTCACCGTGCCAATGGGGGAAATTTCTTATTTCAAGTGGTTTCCAAAGGAAAGATCGGTGAAGCTTTTAAGCATTTAAGGGAATGGTTCCATTCGACCCGCACCCTGGGGGTGTCCGACACTCTTTTGAAACTTTACGAGAGCACCAATCTCATGGCGGTCACGGCGGGCCAGCCCCATGGAGAACAAAGGGTCGCCAATTTAATGAAAGTCTTGGACCAGGCCAGGGACTTGGAAACTTCCCAGCATTTCACCTACCGCGCCTTTACCCAATGGCTGACCACCCAGCAGGAAGAAGAAACGATGGAAGGGGAGGCTCCGGGGCCCGATTCTTCCGAGGACCGGATAACCTTGATGACTATCCATAAGGCCAAGGGATTGGAATTTCCAATCGTTTTCGTTTCCGCCTGGGCATCGGACCCGAAGGACGCGGGAAGTTTCGTGGACCGTAAACATTTAGCGGGAGCCTTTAAGGTGGGCAAAGCCGACCTGGGGCTTAAGACCCTCAACTATGATGGAGTGAAAGATGATGAGGAAAAACAGTGTTCGGCCGAGGACACTCGTTTACTCTATGTAGCCTCCACTCGGGCGCGGGATTGTCTGCTCCTGCCCCATTTCCAAATGCTCACGGAGGGTAAGTACCAGAACGAAAATCTTTTTGCCGGACCGCTCCTGAAAGCTTTGGAGGAAAAGGGAGCGCCAGCCCATTGGTCCCAGGCCAAGGAGGGCGCCAAGCCCTTAAGCGACCCTCCCGCCTGGGTGGTTCCATTGGATGCAAAACCAAGCCCTGCTTTGGAAACAGAGAAAGAAAAGCTCAAAAGCGGGCAAGAGACCCGAAAACAAAAGCTGGAAAAGTTGCGTGGTGAAAAGGAATTTAAATCGGTTACTTCGGTCTTGAAAGTGGACTTGGATAAAAAGGAAAGGGAAGATCGGTTCTTCGACGAACCCGAAACCGCCTCGCCCTGGGGCGGGAAGGAATTGGGAACCTTTACCCATCTTCTGCTGGAAAAAGGATGGAATGGGGATGGTCCCCAGCTGAAGAAGGCGGCAGCCTTCTACGCCGAGAAGATGGGAATCGCTCCGGAGCTGGCGGCGAAGGCCCTGGGGTGGGTGGAAAAAACCCTGCAAAGCGAGATTGTCCAAAGGGCAAAAAAAACGAAAAAGGTTTACCGAGAATTGCCTATCACCCTGAAGCAAGAGGATGGATCTTTCCTGAACGCTGTCCTCGACTTGGCTTTTCTGGAGGGCGACCAATGGGTCATTGTGGATTACAAAACGGACCAGGACAAAAAGGCCCGCAAGGAGCATTACCACGAGCAGTTGAATATTTACGCTGATTTTTTAAAGAAAACCACCAACCGGAAGGTTAAGGAAGCCTATCTTTATTTTGTGAGAGATAACCAAGAAGAACCGGTTCCTTTGAATTAAAAGGTTGTCTTAGCTTAGAAGAAAGGTCACCCTCACCCCGCCCTCTCCCCTCAAGGGCGAGGGAGATTTAATTGTTCTTGGGCCTTTTCTTCATTTCCCTCTCCCTTGAGGGGAGAGGGTAGGGTGAGGGTGAATCTAAATTCCTCCTTCCAAGCAATTTCACCGAATTCCGACTAAAATAAACCCATGAGCTCCCACCATTCCCATCATTCCACGCCGAGGCAAAACCGGATGCTTTGGGCCATCGGCATCACCGGTGCCGTGTTGGTGCTGGAAGCCGTCGGGGGCATCGTTTCCGGCAGTCTCGCCCTTTTATCTGACGCGGGCCATATGCTCACGGACCTAGCGGCCCTTCTCATCTCCTTGGCTGCCATGATGCTGGCGAATCGGCCTGCCAGTGCCACCCACACCTACGGTTTCGCTAGGTTGGAAGTATTGGCGGCCCTCGGCAACTCGGCCACTTTTTTTCTCGTGGTTCTGGCGGTTGGTTGGGAAGCTTTTCAGCGTTTCTCTCATCCAGTGCTTCCGGATTGGAAAACCATGGGGGTCATCGCGCTGATCGGGCTGATCGCCAACGGCCTCTGCGCCTGGTTTTTGCATGGAGCGGAAGAAGATGACTTGAACGTTCACAGCGCTTTCCTGCATGTGATGGGGGACTTACTTTCTTCGGTCGCTGTTTTATTGGGCGCGGTAGTCATCGCCAAAACCGGGTTAGTCTGGGTGGACCCGGCCTTGAGCCTTTTGATCGCGCTTCTCATCGCGGTGAGTTCTTTCAGGCTTTTCCGCAAGGCCCTGCATATCCTTCTCGAATCGGCGCCCAAGGGATTAACGCCCGAAAAAATAAACGCGCTTCTCACCAGCGAAATTCCCGAAGTAAAGGAAGTCCATCATGTTCATCTTTGGGAGGTCGGTTCGGGAGAAGTCCACCTGACGGCCCATCTGGTCGTGAAGAACCAAACACTCGAGGAGGCCCAAGTGACTTTGGCAAAGGCCTCGGGGTTGTTAAAAGAAAAACTAGGGATCCATCATTCGACCCTTCAATTGGAAGCTCCGGCTCCGATCTGGATGCAGGGACCGGAGCCTTAATTCATTTGATTTTTACCGATTGCCCTAAAATTTTGAAGACGGCGCTTCAATTGGGAGAATCCAACTGCCGCAATTCTGTCTGAAGCCATTCATTGCCTGGGTAAATTTTTAAAGCCTGCATAAACACTTTTCGTGCCTCAGGAATTTTTCCTTCCATCGCTAAAAGTCTGGCATATTTTTCACATAAATTCCCGTTTTGATAGCTTCTTTGGAAAGATTTTTGAAAAAGGGGCCCAAATACCTCCCAGCTCGCCCAAGCGTCCTCCGGATGAAAGTTTTTTTCCCAAGTGTAATGATAGGAAAGTTTTTCAAAATAACAGGATTGAAGAAATGGGTCGTTGGGGGTTCGTGCGTATAAACCGAGTAAATATTCCAAAAGAGGCCGTTGGGATCTCCCATTGGGAAAATCCATCGCTTTGAAATTAAGTTTCTGGAAAGACGCGTAAAATTTTGCCCATTGGAGGAACAAGGGGCGCGTTTTAGTATCGACTGGAATTAAACCAAGGACATGGCGGCTTTTCACCCCTGGCCGTTCCGTTGGAAAATCTATCCATTGAGATCCGGGGAATTTTCGCTGGAGAAAGGGTTCATCATCATTTTCCGTGTACACCGAGCACCAGGTTGATGATTCCGGGTTGAGATCGGGGTTTAAAGCCGCGTTGAAAAAATACGAATAGTAATAAAGGGAGTGATCGACGGGAACGGGGAACATTTCTGAAAAAATCAACCCCGGCCCCCGGCTTGCTTGAATTTTTTCTAAAATTTCATAGCTTTTTTTCTTTTCGTTAAATATTTTTTTGGCATCGGCTGTGAAAAACTGAACCAGGTCCAAGCCGCAGGATAAAAAAATTAAAATCATTAACGCGGCCGTTCTTTTTTGGGGGAAAAAATATAAAACTAAAGACCGAATGCCGACGCAGGAAACAAGCATTAATAAAGGAAAAACCAAAAGGATTCGATTAGTTTCCACGGTGTTGGACAATAATCCGGGAAGCAAAAAGAGAGCAAAACAGGCCGCCGCCCAAAGCGCCAAGGGCTGACGGCGGAATCGAACCAATTCAATGGTTCCGAGGAAAAAGAAGGAGGTGTTAAAAAGGTTTAAGACGCCTTGCCCAGGTGGTCCCCAAAAAAGAACGCCGAAGTAGCCGGCGAAGTTGTTGGCCATTTTTACCGCGGAAAAATCATTCCAAATGCCAATGTGCCCTATATGTTCTCCATAACCCTCGGATTGAACCGCTGAAAGGAAGGGCGCGAGAGCGAAGATAAAAAAGAAAATGAATAATAAAAGAGCGGACTCGGTGCTCTTACTCTCTTTTTTGCATTTTTGATACACCAGCAGAAATATGACGGGGGCCAGCGCGAGCCAAGAAGGAAAGGTGAAAGAACCAAGGCCCAAAGTAAAACCCAAAATTCCAGCCCAAGTATTTTGAGCCCGCGAGGAGGTCGAATAGTGCCATTGGCTCCAGACGTAAAAAACCAAAAGCTCCCATAGGGGAAGGGTGATGATAAATCGGGAAAGGTCTAGGGCCCAGCTATTTAATGAAAACAAACAGAGGAAGGTTATAGAAAAAGCGGGCGAAAAATGCTGTCGAACCGCGCCGTAACCGACGAGGATCATCAGGAGAGCAAGAAAAGCGGCCGGAAATTGAAAACTAAAGAACGGCGAATGGGTTATTTTTAATAAAGAATAACAAAGATAGCTGCCCGTGCTGGGAATCTGGCCAAAGGTCTCAAAAAAGTGCCAATTCCAACGCTGAAGCAAGTCAATGGCGTAGACCCCCGGTTGAATGGCGTCCCCTCCCTGCCACCGTTCGACGCCGTTAAGCTTCCAAAAATAAATAATAACCGCGAAAACGGGAAAAACGATGAAAGGAATAAGAGAAGACTTAAAACCAAGATTGAATCGATCGGCCGGAATAGTTAGAACGGTGTTATCTTTTTTGGAACCCACCAAAAGAACCAGCCAAACCGATAGAAAGGCCAGTACTAAAAAGATCTTGGCGGTTTCCGTGAAGGGACCATAGATCATAAGGCCGTTCAGGGAGGTTAATATAAAAAAACCTCCCAAAGGATGAAGGGAAACTTTTAAGTTTTTCATGAAAATAATACTCTTGCTTCTTTTTTCACAAAGGCGGGGGAAAGGGAAGGCCGGGCCCAGGCAGGCTCGAAAAAAGTTAATAAGTCGTTCGAATAATCGGCCAAGGCTCCCGTTAGGCGGGTCCTAAAAACGAAAACGGCTAAAAAAAATAAAATCCCCACAGAGGGGGGATGGGGGTTGATGGCTTTGCGGCGGACCCATGAAAAAAAATCCAAGTTTATGATCGGGTTCAATTTTTTCCGTTGAGGTAAAGAATTTAATGATCTAAAAATTTATATCACAAGTTTTGGGCAACCAGAGCCATGGATGTTTTTCTCATCCTCAGACAGGGTTGGGATGCCGGGGTATCGTTTGAAGGGACGCACCCTCCTAATTTTAACAAGCGGTTAACCACTCTTCCAACTGGACTTTGACGGCGTTAAGCCGCTTCACCCAGCGGTCATGAAGTTCTTTGGAAAGCAGGGCTTTTCTCAGGCAAAGGCTCATCAAGGGGACGGACTCATGGACCAGCGACAGAGCTTCCTTTAGATGCTTTTGGGTGGGAACGGGGCTCTCCGATTCCTGGGCTTTAAAAACTTCCTTCGATAAAGCCATGACGGTTCGCTTGAGCCTGGCCACCGCCTCGTTTTTTAAGGCCCAGGGCAGATGCTGGTAGGTCTTGTTGATCTCACCCGCCAGGCTGTCGCACTGGACCGATAGTTTTTGGCTTAAAAAGTCCGAAGAAGGCATGAACTTATTGTAAGCCCAACCCTTTAGTATTTCAGGTGTAACTTCACGAAGGAAATAGGATTATTTTACTTTCGGTTCCATTTTGGCTAAACGGTCCAACTTCTTTCGAACAGCCGGGCGGCAGTCCAGTAAGCCTCCGCGGATGATCAGGGTTTGACATATTGAAGGCACAGACATTCAAGACCGGTGTAGGTGTAAGTAAATCTTTCCCATTCCCAGCTTCCAGGACAGGTTTTTTTCAAAAGGGCCAAGAGTTCGGATTCACTCCTCATGTGGGACCCCCGGTCCAAACGACGAATCAACCAGGCCAGCGGTCTGGTCCAGGCTCGAAGCGGCCAGACATCCTCGAAGATGACCATCCGTGCGCCGGGTTTCAGGCACCGGCTGATTTCCCGAAGGGCTTGGTTCGCTTGACCGTCGGAGAGGTGGTGAAAAAAAGAAGAGGACCGGGCTTCGTCAAAGGTTCCATCGGCAAAGGGGAGGGCGTCCGCGGAGGCCAGGAAGCCCAGACGCCGCCTAGCGGAAGGCGGATTCAAAACCCATTCAGGATTTTGGTCCAGGAAGCCTCCGGTATAACGCCGGATATAGGACTCATTAATATCCACTCCCACTAGCAACCCATCGGGTTCCGGGGTGTTAAGGGCGGGTCCGCATCCCACATCCAGCACCCTCGCCACGGAAAGGCGGAAGACTTTTTGATAATAAGGCTTTCGAAGCCGGGAGCCTCCGGGGCCCAAGATGCCGGTAATCAGGCGGTAGACCAGGGGAATTTCCAGAAGTTTATAAAGGAGTCTCATTGCTTCATCTTTTCGATTCGAGAAGAACCTGCCGGATAATTCTTTCCTGTTGGTCCTTCATGCCGAGCCAAAGGGGAAGCCGGGCGATTCTCCCGCTGGCTTCCATGGTTGACTTCAGCGGACCCTGGGCCCGGCCGTACTTTTGACCGGCGGGTGAGCTATGGAGGGGAATGTAATGGAAAACCGCGTTGATTTCGTTTTGATTGAGAGCTGCCAGGAATGAGTTTCTTTTCTCGGGGGTCGGCAGCAGAAGGTAATACATATGGGCGTTCATTTGACATTCGGTTGGAATCACCGGTCGGCGAAAATCGCCTTTTCGTTCCGAGTCCTGAAAAGCCTCGTGGTATTGGTTCCACAAGTCCATCCTTTGCTTCATGATGGAATCAAAACCCACCAGTTGGGCCCATAAAAAAGCGGCGATAATCTCGCTGGGGGAATAGGATGATCCGATGTCGACCCAAGTGTATTTGTCCACTTCCCCTTTCAGGAATTTACGCCGGTTGGTGCCTTTCTCCCGGATCGTTTGCGCCCGTTCCAGAAATTGTTCGTCGTTGAGGAGAAGCGCACCGCCTTCCCCGGAAATAATATTTTTGGTCTCGTGGAAGCTAAGGGCTCCCAAATGTCCCAGACTTCCTAAGGGACGGCCCTTATATTTGGATCCGATGCTCTGGGCCGCGTCCTCAATCACCCAAAGGCGGTGCTTACGGGCTACCGCCAAGATGGAGTCCATCTCACAAGCTACCCCGGCATAATGAACCGCCACGATGGCTTTTGTTTTAGCTGTGACGGCCTCCTCAATTTTATTTTCGTCGATATTAAGGGTATCCATCCGGATGTCGACAAAAACAGGGACGGCTCCCCGAAGAACAAAAGCATTGGCGGTGGAAACGAAGGTGTAAGAGGGCATGATGACCTCGTCGCCCGGTTTCAGGTCGGCCAGGATGGCGGCCATTTCAAGGGCGGCGGTGCAAGAATGGGTGAGGAGAGCTTTTTGGCATCCTATATTTTGCTCAAGCCAGGCTTCGCATTTTAAGGTAAAGGGACCGTTCCCCGAAAGATGCCCGCCGGCGTGGGCTTCTTGGATAAATTCCAATTCGCGGCCGGTGAGAGCGGGCCGGTTAAAACCAATGTGGATCTTATCCATGGAGTTTTCGTTTGGGAGCATTAGTTTTGGACATCCGAAAGGTTTTTTTCCCGGCCTGACGGTCAAAAATAAAAAGGGGACGCTGCTTAACCTGCTCAAAAATTTTACCGATATAAAGCCCGGTGATGCCCGTGCTGACGATGATGAAACCCCCGATGATCAGAATGAGCGTCGCCAAGCTGGTCCAGCCGGGGGGGATGGACCGGTAAAAGTACAGGAAAATAAAATAAAGGGCGAGCAAAAATCCTGAAAAAGAAATCCCCAGGCCTAAGTAAATGATCCATCGAAGAAGCCGGGTCGTTTGAAAAAATAATCCATTAAAAGCATGGGATATTAAAGAGCGAAAATGATAAGAGCTATTTCCAGAGAATCTTTCGGTATGTTGGTATTCCAGCGTGGCGGTTTGGAAGCCCAGCCAACGCAATATGAATAAATAATGACGGTCCATATCCCCCAACGAAAGGTAGGCGTCGATGACCTTCCGGCTGATGATGCTGAAACTGCCCACGCTTCCATCCATGGCCTTGTTATTGAATATGTTCATCAGAAAAAAATAAAGACGGGCCGCGAGGTTTCGGTAAAGGTTTTGTTTTTTACGGACCCTTTTGGTTAGGACGATGTCAAACCCTTCTTTTGTTTTTTGAAACAGAAGCGGAATTTCCTCCGGCTGATCCTGCAGGTCGCAGTCCATCACGACCGCCCAATCACCCGAACATTGGGAGAGTCCGGCGGTAATTGCCGCATGCTGGCCGAAATTACGGCTGAGCCGGAAGGCGGTTGTTTTGGGGTCTTTTTGACAGAGGTCCTTCAATACCTCCCAGGAGGAATCCTTACCCCCATCTTCCACGAAAATAATTTCGTAGCTAACCTTCATCTCACCCAAAGTTTTTCCGAGGCGGCGATGCAATTCTTTCAGGCATCCGGCGCAATGGTAGACGGGTATCACCAGGCTCAATTGGGGCATCATCAAAACTCCCGATCCTCAAAGATTTTAATCCCGACTCAACCCTGGCCCTTTCGATAAAGACGTTGATCCTCCGGCCTGTAATAGTCCTCCAAGGAGGCGGGGGTCCGGGTGTACCACCCCAGCAATTGCTGG
This sequence comes from uncultured bacterium, assembly GCA_964531065.1. Classification (GTDB taxonomy): domain Bacteria; phylum Oederibacteriota; class Muellerivitia; order Muellerivitales; family Muellerivitaceae; genus PALSA-1180. The sequence goes on along the minus strand of CAZHFP010000032.1, from coordinate 10,661 downwards.
GTTCTCGGTTTTTGGGCCTGCAGAACTTCATCCCCCAATGCCCGGACATAATCAATTTGCTGCTTGAAGTAGGAGCGGATGAACTCATGATTGATCCCCAGCCGGTCCTTGCCGGAATAATTTTCGCCGGCAGCGTGGTAAAGCGTGGAATCAAACAAGAACATGGAACCGGCTTCGCACTCAACCGAAACCGCGTTGGATCGAAGGTATTCGGGCGTGGGAACTTCGGGTTTTTGATGGGTTTTAGGCACCAAAAGAGTTCCGCCATTTTCTTTCGTAAAGCGGCTCACCGCGAAAAACGCGTTGAACGCCACCGGATATCCGTTTAAATAACGGGGGAAATCCATGTGAAAAAGATTTTGAAATACCGCCGGCGCGCGGCCCTTGGGAAAAGAGGGCAAAATGGATCCCTGTTGAACTTGTAAAATGGCGGTCGGCGAAAGAACCAGGTCGATGACTTGTAGAAGCTCGGGTATTTCCAAATATTTGAGGAAAAAATCGTCGAACTTCGCCATAATCCTTAGGATTCCTAATTCTCCCGCTTGATTCAACCGTTCTTTGCCTAAGGACGCCCATATTTTTTCCTGAACCGAGTACATGGCGTCCTCGGTTTTTTTCAGAAAATCACCCTCCAAGACACCCTCGACAATGGCGCAGCCGTCCTGCTGGAGGGCGGGCGGTATTTTAGAAAGCCAGCCAGGGTCTTTTTTCGCGTTCAGAACAATCATTTTTCCACCCAAAACCTCTCAGGATTCTTCCAAAACCGCCAATCCAAAACCGGTTTTTCCGTATCCATTGCCATTGTAAAGCATGTATCTTTCTTCGTTTAGGTCAAAGATGCAGGCGTATTCCACCATTTCCGAATCCCAACCCGTCGGGGAAATATCAATCCCAACGTTCGCGTCCATTCTCTCCCATTGAAGGCCGTCGGCGGATTCGGCATAACCAATCCGGTAGGATTTTCCCCGGTAGGAATACCACATCTTGTAAATACCATTTTCTTTCAGGACAAAGGGCTTGGCTAAAGCGTACTCCTCTTTTGAATCAAGACCCAAGGCGATTTTTCCCCGGCGCTCCCAATGGATTCCATCGGAAGATTCCGCGTATTTTAGGACGTGGGACATATCCGAGGGGTCGGGTCCCCAGCTTAAATTGGACCCGTACCACATCCGCCAGAGATTCTTTTCAATCAGGATCGAAGGATAAGAGATGGAATAGGGATCTACCTCGTTCCGGTCCAGCAAGGGGGCGGAAGAAAACTTCGTGAACCCTTTATCGCCGGTGCCGGCGACCGCCAAGCCGAGGCTGTTTCTCCAGGGGACGGTCACGCCTAAATTCCATCCCAAATAATAGAGGTACTTTTTACCTGAAACGATCGTCAGCCAAGCCATGGCCGCGCCGCTATCGTCAAAAAGACCCGGGGCGCCCGGGGCCACCAGGGGCTGGGGGGAAAGGTTGAAAATCTTAAAAGGATCGCTTATGTCCAAATCCAAAGACCCGATGCTGGAGCGGTTCTGCCGGTCACGACTGGTGAAATAGACTCGAATCATTCCCCCGCCGAGCACTTCCACAAAAGGACTGGAAGCGTGGGTTTGCATCCAATCAAAATGACGATCGGGGCAAAAGATCACCCCCCTTTTTTTCCATTTCATTCGAACTCCACCAAATTTAGATTTTCTTCAAACGATGGCTGGGTACGGAGGAAAGCTCTGCCGGGTTGCCGATGTAAACCCCGGATTCCTGGGTGTCCTTCAAGATCAAGGTCGCCGCTCCGATCACGCAGAAGGGCGCGATAGTGACATGGTCCCGGATGGTGGCGTTGACCCCGATGAAACTGTTCGGCAATAACTTTACTCCTCCGGAGATAACCACGTGGGAGGTAATGAAGCAATTGTCCCCAATTTCCGCGTGGTGGCCGATATGGTTCCCGCTCCAAAGCGTGACATGATTCCCGATTTTCACGAAAGGTTGAATCGTGTTGTCTTCCAAGATGAAGCTATTTTCGCCGGTTTCGAGGCCGGGCCAAATCGTCGCCCGGGAGCTGATATAGCTCGCCAGCCGGTAACCGAGCTTTTTGGCTTCTTCGCACTTTCGCGCCCGCACTTGGTTCATTTGGGAATAACTCACCGCCACGAAAAGATCAAACCCCTCCGGTGGATAACGAAGGGCGACTTCCTCGAAAGGCACCACCGGAAGTCCGCTCAAGCTGTTTTCATTTAGAAAATCCCGGTCGACGGTGAAGGCGGCGACATCCCGGGGGCTGTCGTGGGTAAAGTAAAAATGAGCGACGGAGGCGATGTCTCCCGCGCCGAAGATCACGATGGGTTTGGTTTCCGTTTTCAAATTTTTTTCCTTACCAAGATCGTAAATTCGTAAAGTCCGTAATCATGAAGCAGGGCGACATCCTTGGAAAAGCGTCTTTTACAATAATCGAAAAGAAAAAGCGGATCAGCGTAATAGAGGTCCGGCCTCATTCTTTTTTTATCGGAATATTTCGTCAAAACATTAAATGAAAAGCCCCTTCGGCTGAAGCGATTCATGTTGCCGATGATTTTTAAGACATAATTTTTCCAGGGCTGATGAGGAACGCCCAATTTAACGTTGAAAATTCCGCTACCCACGACAAAGTCGGCGGCGGTTCGGGAAGGCGACCCTACTTGAAAACGCGCGTTGGATGGTTTTCCATAAGTTTTTTGGGCCATCCGGATCATTTCCGCCGAAAGGTCAAAACCCTTGTAAACAAAGGAATACTTATTTTTTTTCATATATTCAAACAGGTATCCATAGCCGCATCCCCAATCCAGAATGGAAAAATTCTTTTGGGATCCGGTTATTTTCAATAATTGCTGGAACCGCAGCTCCTGGGATTCGCGCGTCTTCCAATCCGCGCCCCAAGAACTAGATCCATGAAGCAACACCTTTTGGGTGTAGTACTCCCGGACAGGGTTGATTATTTTTTGAAGGCTTAACGGCATTTTTTATTTTTCATCCGTTAATTTTAACACGGGCGGCTTTTGAGAAATTGAATATTTATGTCCGAAGAGGAACGGTGGTGAATAGAAAAATGCGACTTCAAGGGGGAACCTGGTTTTTTAAAAGCTTTTCATGTACTTAACGGCCTCGGGTCCCTGGTTGAAAAGCAGGTCCAGAATGGAAACCTCATGAAAAAATCCGTTGAACAGCTGGGGATAGGGCGGATAGCCCCCGTAATCCATAAATTCAAGGGAGATGCCCGCCTCTCGAAATTTTTCCGGGACCATGTAGTCCTTAGCCGCCGGACCCGACAAATAGGCGGAAGCCCCCAGGTTTTGACACAGGCCCACGAGGCGTTCGGTTTTGCCTTCGGCCAAGGCATGGCCCATGGACCAGGAGATTTTAGTTTGAATCTCCAGCAAGCCGCAGATGGCCGTTAAAAACTTGTGGTTAATCTGACTCAAGAATTCCTCATCTTGGCATTCCCGGTAGGTTTTCTCAAAAAGATCTTTATACCGTTCAAAGTGAGGAGCGGCCGCGTAGTTGTGCAGCAGGGTTTTCCAATGCTCTTTGGGCCATAAGTGATCGGCCACTTTGGTGTCCTTTATTTTTTGTGAAAATTTTCCCTTAACTTCAACGGGAATGGTCATCCATTGGAGACCGGTTTTGGTTTTAATCTGGTTTCGGTTGCGCCAATCCCTCCGGGTGTATTGCATGTCATCGAATAAAACAAACTCGTCCACTTGGTGGATTAAGTCAAAGTACCCTTTCCAGGGAATATAGTTCGATTGAAGAATGGCAATTTTTTTACTCAAAGAAACCTCTGGGATGTGATTCGACCGGGGCAAAAAGACCGAAGAATGAAGCTCGTTCTTTAAATTCATTTGACCATAGTTTTAAATAAGATGAATTTTTGTTTTTGGATTTTTTGAACAGACTCAAGGATTGGTCCCTTTATTCGAGTTTTCAGAAGGCTGAAGAGACCGAAGGAGCTGGCGGGATTGGGTCAAGTCCAACGGCGCAGAAATGGCTTTTTGCAGCGCTTCCTTTGCTTGTGGAACTTCCGAGCGCATCAGATGGAAAACAGCCAGCCGTTGATATAGATGGGCGGCCCCCCAGCCGCGTTTCAACCCTTTCTCCAAATCCTCGATCGAGCGCCGGCTGTCCTTGAACAGGCCGATTTTAAAATCCAAATCGGCCAATTTTTCCCAAAAGCAAGATTCCAAAAATGCGTCCTGATGAAAAGAAGGATAAGCTTTTTCAAGATTTTCCCGGAGAATGGAAGTATATCTTCCCGGAAAGCAGCAAAAAGATTGGGAAGCTGCCTGCCAATAGGAAAGAGTTTTGACATTCGCGCCATTGACCGGCATCACCCACAACATCTCCCCGCCATCCGGCACGGTTAAACCCGCTGAAAGGAAAAAGGCTTTTCCTTCCGGAAATCTCCGCCGCAAGAAGGGCTGATAATTGACGTTGACGAGGACCGCCGCCCATCGTGCGGCCGAGAAAGAAAGGTCCGGATTCTGAGCCGCGTTAAATGAGTGGTCCGCCACCATCAGCGTTTGATCACAGAGACCCGGTTTAAATTCCGAGTAAATGAGTCCCGGACCTTGGTTCTCCCGAATTTTGTCCAAAATTAAATAAGCCCGATAAAACTCCATCGGTTTTGCGTAGCCAATCCAAGTGGATTCAAGGTCCCATAGGTGGTGATAACGATCCGCCAGATGGTAAAAATCCAAGCCGGCAAAAGAAATCGTGAAGATAAGAACCCAGAGAGAGCTTTTTTGGGGGGAAAGTTTGGACAAAAGAAGGGAGAGCCCCCTAACGCAGCCCACCAATAAAAAAGGGATTAAAGGAAGGATTCGAAAAGGCTCAATATCGTGTGTCAAAACGCCCGGAACAAAAAAAAGAAATAATCCCAATAAAATCCACTGGGAAAAAGGATTCCTCCAAGTTTTAATCATAGCCCCGATCCCTAAGAGGAACAAAGCTCCTAGCACGGGATTTAAAAGTCCGCCCCAAACAGGCTGGTAGCTATAATTTTTTTTTGACGCCCCCCAAAAAATCGAGGAAAGATAGCCCAAAGCGGTATTCGCCCGGGCCGCGAATGGGACGGGACCGTAGAGGGATCCGATATCATGGACAATTCTCATGTAATTCCGGATGAGACCCGCTTCGAGAAGGGGCGCCAAAGCGAGGAAAAAAACCGCTAAAAAAAGAAGGAGAGGGCGGAGATTTCGGGAAGGACTCCGCCACCAAACCGCGAAAACGGTAAGGCAGGAAAAAAAGGCGATGGCGACCCAAGAAATGTAAATGTAAAAACCAAGAGCCGTTACCAGCCCCACCAGGACCGGCTCTTTCCACAACCGGACAGACCAAGGAGTTTTGACCAATCGCGCCAGGAACCAAAGCCAAAGACATTCGAAAAGAAGGGTTAAAATTTGTTGGTTTCCAAACCGGCCGACAAACATGGGCCAAAAACTAAAGGCCAGGAACAAAGCCATGACAAAAGAAAAGGACTTTGAAAAATACTGACGGGCGGCAGCGTAGCCTACTGGAACCACCAACGTGGATATCAACGCGGGATAAAACCAAGTCAAGAAAATGGAGGGTTGGAATAATTTGAATAAAAGGCCCAGGCCCCAGAGGTAAGCCGAAGGATAGGAATTATCCTGATAAAAAAGGCTCCAATCCCAAGTGTGATAAAAATCAATGGCCATGAACCCCCAGAGGCCGTCGTCATAGTTAGGCCAAACGGAGAGGGTTGTGAGTTTGTAAAAACGAACGAAGATGGTAAGACCGCCCAAAGTTATCCAAATCCACAATGGAACAGTAGGAATAAATTCCAGTTTATAAATATTTTTTTCATCCACCGGATTTGGACGTGAAACAATTAAATAAAGGAGAAAAGGAAATACTAGACCAATCGCGCAAATCCCCAGTTTTATCGAAAAGTAAAAAGACGAATAGGAGAGGAGGGTGTGGGAGAGGAGAAAAATGATAAAAAAGACCCAAGGCTTTGAGGGGTGAAGGTATGGGAATTTTAATAAACTAAGTTTCATTTTAAAGTTTTGAAATAGATTCATGGGACACGGCTCAAATTGATGGCGGCGGAGGAGTGATCTAAGGGTGAATGAATGGCGGCTAAAAAGTTTTGACGGGCTTTCGCATGACCACCGAGGGTGAACCAGAGCACCCCTAAATTATTGTATAGGTGAGCCGCTGGATAACCCGCCTGTAAGGCCGCGTCCAAGGATTGAAGGGCCAAAGATGTATCCGAATCCGCCATTGCGTTATAAAAAATACGCTCCTCAAAATTAGATCTTAAAAAACGATCAGAGCCCACCAGCGGGCTTAAAGGGAGCAGGGCGTTCAAAACTTTTTCATGGGATTGTCCAAAACCTAAATTCAAAGTCATGAAAGTGGATCGGCGCAGAGCCTGTTCGACTTTCAACCAATGGACAAAGGTGTATTGAATTGGGGCGTCGCCAAAATCGATCATCCCCAAAATTAAATTTTCTTGCGGTTCAAACGGCTGGGGCGCCAGCTCAAACCATTGCACGCGTGGAAATTCTTTGGAAAGAAAAGGGGCATAATGGATGTTGGTGAGAAAACCAACCCAACTGGCTTTTTTTTCTGAAAGATTTAAATTTCGGGCGGCATTGAAAGGATAAACCGCCAAAGCGAGCGTTTGATTGAATGGAGTTGGTTCGAATTCGTCGAAAATGAGGCCGGGTCCGCTTTTTTGGGATTTATTTTTGAGAAATTCGTAAGCTTTCCATCTTTCGAAAGACCGGGAGTGGCTGTTAAAGGTTTCATAGTCCGAGTGGCAGGATTGTTGGTAGGGACCCAAAAGATGATAAAAATCCAAGGCAACGGAAGTTGTTAGCAGGATGATGAGGCAATAAATCCTGGCCCGCAGGGATATTGTCACCAACAGGGCTGCCAGTCCCCATGCGGCTACAGCGAATAACAAAGGCATGATAAGGACCAACCGGAATAACTCCAGTTCCCGGGTTAAAAGGCCCGGGAGCATAAAAACAAAAAGACCAAAACTGAGGAATAGGCCCTGGAATGATTTTCGGAAGCGATAAATTTCCATTAAACCCAGTAAAAAACAAGAATCCAAAATCGGGTTCAAATAGCCTCCCCAGAAGGGTTTGTAACCATGTCGGAGAGTTTGAACACCCCAAAAAAGGGAACTGAAATAATCCCGGCTCATTTTAAACCGGCTGATCCAACTGTCGCCTGATCCAAAAGCTAATAGCATGGAAAAGTATCGTCCACATCCTTCGTGAAAGGCCGCGATGGCCAGGGGAAATGAAATTAAAAAAACGGGGCTAAGGAACCAGATGAGGATTAATTTATTTTTAGAGAAACCCGTAATAACTTTGGCGATGACAATCAAAGTAACGACCGCCGCGATCAAGGGCCAATGAAACTCGGTATAAAATCCGCCGCCAACTCCCAACCCTAAAAGCGCCGCCATTTTTTTTTCTTCGGATTTAGAAGAGGCTTTGAGGAAAAGACCCATGCCTGCGAAGGTAAGAAGTTCCCATAGAATCAGCAGTCCATGCGGCATACTGAAGCGGCCCAAATAAAAGGGCCAAAAACTCAAGGCGAAGAAAAAAGCGCAGATCCAAGCGATGGAACGGCTAAAAAATATCTTATACGCCCAGAAAGCCGCGGGGATTAAAAATAGTGAAATGAGAGCCGGAAAAAACCATAGGCTTTCCAGCGAAACCGAGGTCATCTTAAAAAAACACCCTAAAGCCCAAAAATAGAGAGGTGGAATTTGTGCGGCACTATAGAAAAATCGAAATGAAAAATCCTCGGACAAGTTCATAGCCTCAAAACCGCTTACCCCCTCATCCATCAGCGGCCAACTTGAAAGACTAGTAAGTTTGTAAAACCGAATAAAAACCGCTAGGACTCCCATCCCAAGCCAAACCCATAAAGGCATGGAAGGAAGGAATTCAAGGGAATGAAGGGATTTACCAGATTTAGGGGGGGGTGAAAATTTTTTAAAGACTATCCCCAAAGGCAACACCAAACCCACCAGTCCGATACCAATATTGGCTTGGATCGGAAAGTGAAAATAAGAAAGAAGAACGTTTGAAATGATGAAGATGAAAAAATAAAGCCACGGATGAAAAGGAATTTTAGTTCGAGTGAGGGATGGCATTGAAACTTATTTTAAGCCTTTTGCCCTAGATATCCCTCGACTTTTTGTGCCGCCCGATGTCCCGAAAGGCAGGCGCCCTCAATGGTGGCGGGAAGGCCCGTGGCGGTCCAGTCGCCCGCCAAAAAGACGTTGGGAAAGGGCGTTTCACATGGAAGGCGGAGCTTGTTCGTTTCCTTGCTCCAAATAAAGGTCGCGGCCATTTCCCGAGTCACTTTCGAGTGAAGGACCGAGAGACCCTCCGAAGAGGGACAGCGCTCTCTCCATTCGAGAAGGGCCAGCTCTAAAAGCTCCGGATCCTTTAAAAGGGCCAGTTCCGCGGCCGCGCTGGCGGTGAAACTTAAGTATTGGGATGGGCCTTCGCCTTTCCAACCCCAATTAGCATTGCGGTTGAAGACCCACTCAAATCGCGCGCCGGGAAGACCGGCGAAATGACCCTCGATCAGGGATTGGGAAACAATGACATGGACCGAGACGATAGGGGATTTACCGAGTTGGGACAAATTTTCCGCTGCGGGCCAGGTTCCCTTTGGCCAGAGCGCGGCCAATGAGGAAGGCGGAACGGCCCAAACAAGGGCGTTGCCGGTGAAGCGCTTTCGCGACCTCGTGACCACCTCGAAAGAGGCGGAGTCCGCGTTGAAAAATTGAACGCCTTCATGAAAAAAAACAGAGCCGCCCTTTTTTTCAAGAAAAACGCCGGCCTGTGAAAACCCCATTTCGCTTAAGGGCTTGGCCGCCACCGCGAAAGCGCTGTCCCGGCGGTTCCCAAAGAAAATACGGTTCAAAACTTCCCCCAATCCCTGGATAGGCGCGGATTCGGCGGAAACGTTCATAACGGCGTTGCAGAGGGGAATCCAGAATCTTCGGCGGGCGGCAGGGGATTGCTGGAAGCTGTCCAAAAATTGGGCCACGGTTTCAACGCCCGGGTTTATTTTAAAAGGCCGTTTGGAGAATTTCTGGATGGCCCGGGCCACTGAAATCTTCTCGCCCCAGGAAAAAACGTTGGAAGCGAGCAGTCCCCAGGCCAGGTGAAGGGGCGCGGGAAGGGGGGCGCATTGAAGGGAAAGGTTCTTTCCGCCTATGTCCAGCCATGAAATTTTTAGGGGGTCAATCCAACGGAAGGGATCGGGTACTCCCAGCCGGTCCAAGAGGCGAAGGGTTTCGTGATAACATCCCATAAATAAATGGGGACCGTTGTCCACGGGCGCCGGGAAGTTTTCGGAAGGCTGGGTGGAATAGACCCGGCCTCCCAAGAAACCCCGGGATTCTAAAAGTTCCACGATGTGGCCCCGCTCGGCCAAGGCGGTGGCGGCTGAAATCCCCGCGAATCCCCCACCCACGACAATGATTTTGGCCATTAGTCGTCCGCCCAACGCCAGCAGAAACAGCGGAAGGCCGCTCCCGCTACGGAGAGCGTCTTGTCTAAATTGGAAAGGGAAGTTCTGCCCCGGAGAATTCCTTTGGGGTTCTTCTTTAGTTTTTGAAAAAGTTTAACGTAAACCGCCGCGATAGCTTCGGCGGTGGAAATTTCGCTTCGTTGGCGGCGGGTTAGGGCCGCTTGGGCTTTTTCCCAATAGCCCCAAGCCCGGTCCAGTTGGAATTCCACGAAGGAAATCCAAGTGGAATTTTTTCCCCCGATGGCGGTTGGATCCGAATGAAATCTTTTAAAGTCCTCGGTTGGAAAATATTGCCGGTGAAGGGCCATATCCTCCTGGTAATCCCTGGTCATATTGACGATTTGAAGGAAAACTCCCAGGTTTTCGGCGTAGTTTTGATGGGGTTTGTCTTTAAATCCAAAGATTTCCATGCTGGACAGGCCCGGACCTCCTGCCACTTGGAGGCAGTAGCGGTGAAGTTCATCAAAAGTCCTGAAACGAATGGGTCGAAGATCCCTCTCCACGCCTTTTACAATTCTTAAAAGAGGCTCCTTCGATAAGTTGAAACGCTGAAGGATTTCAGCCAGGTTTTTGAATAAAGATGTCTTGGGCCGGCCCGTTAAGCAGGCGGTTAATTCTTTTTTAAACGCCCCCAGGTTCTTTTTTTTCAAAGGCAGGGGGTCGGCGTTATCCGAAATCTCATCGGCCGCCCAGCAAAAGCGGTAAAAAATTTCCAGTGCTTGGCGCTTTTCCTGGGGCAGCAAAAAAAACGCGCGATAAAAACTGGTTTTCTTTTTGAGCGACCGATCTTGAGGATTCAAGTTAAACCCCGTTGCAATATTTTAATTTGGCTTCGATTATAATAATGGACCGGTGAGGGATCTTAATATCAAAGCGGCCTTATCCAAAAGGCTCCAGTAGGGTCGATTTTGGAGGACATTGTAATCCATCCCGCGGATTTTTTTGAGGATTCCTTGTCCGCCAAGATAGGTAGCTTTTAATTCCAACTGAAGCCTTCCTTCCACTTCGCGCAACAGGGGAAGGCCCCGGCTGAAATAGAGCTCCGTGTAATCCGCGGCGCTTTGGATCATCCGCCGGGCTTCCGGCGAATCTTTTCCCGAACAAAAATC
>CAZHFP010000031.1:0-22618 GCA_964531065.1 uncultured bacterium | reverse complement strand
TAGAAAACATTACCAATGGCATCTCCGTTGGTAAAGATGACATTACCCTCAACCTCGCCTACGTTCCTTCTGCTTCTGAATTGATGGCTGAAAAGCAACAAAACGTCAGGGATTCATGGCCGCGGCCATCATGAAGTGGGCTGGAAAGGTCAGGGAGGATTGGACCCTCGAAATCGTGACGAGGCCGTCCTCCAGGGGTTGACGTAGCACTTCCAAAACGTTTTTGTTGAATTCGGGAAGCTCGTCCAGGAATAAAACCCCGTTATGGGCCAGACTCACCTCGCCCGGTTTGGGGATGGTGCCACCGCCAATCAGGCCCGCGTCGGAAACCGTATGGTGGGGGGACCGAAAGGGACGGGTGGCCATGAGGGCTTTTTTCTTTCCCAGGAGGCCGGCGATGGAATGGATCTTCGTGCTTTGAATGGCTTCTTCCAAAGAAAGGCCAGGGAGAATGGTGGGCAGGCGCTTGGTCAGCATGCTTTTACCCGATCCGGGCGGGCCGACGAGCAGAATATTGTGGCCGCCTGCCGCGCCTATTTCCAACGCTCGCTTGGCGTTTTCCTGGCCCTTGACATCGGAAAAGTCCACTTTGTATTGTGAGTGCTGTCTAAATTCTTCCGAAATATCGACTTGCGCCCGATGAAGCTGTTTGGTCCCGCTCAAAAAATCATAGGTCTCTTTTAAATTTCGTACAGCGTAAACCGGGACTTCCTGGACCACCGCGGCTTCCTTGGCGTTTTCCGCGGGAACCAGCAGGCCCTTGACGCCCGCTTCCCGGGCGGCAAGCGAAATGGAAAGCACGCCCCGGATCGGGCGGGTCTTACCTTCCAGCGACAGCTCGCCAACCATCCAATAGCCCTCGGCCGCTTTTTGAGGAAGGTTTCCCGAGGCTACGAGAATTCCCACGGCCATGGGAAGGTCAAAGGAAGGACCTTCTTTTTTTGTATCCGCCGGGGCCAAATTGACCGTGATCCGCTGGATGGGGAAATCGAATTGGGAGTTGGAAATAGCGCTCTTCACCCGGTCTTTCGATTCCTTGACGGCCGCGTCGGGGAGACCCACGGTTTGGAAAGTGGGGAGGCCCGGACAGATATCGACCTCGCATTCCACCGGATAGGCGTCTATTCCCAGGAGAGCCGCGCTTCGGATATTGGCGAGCATTTTGGTCCTTTATTTAATCGCAGTTGATTCTTTCACTAAACGGCTCAAAAATTCCCGAAAACAAAGGGTTATCCACCAACATTTAGTCGGTGGCAGTTAGACGATCGAAGAAACTAAAACGTTCAATAAAAGTGGCATAAGGGGTGGGCTTGCAAAAGACGGGGAGCGTGGTTAAGATACCGGCTCTCAATTAGTAATAAATCACAAAAAGGTGCGCAACCATGGCTTCTTCGACCGAAAAAGTAAAAGTGAATATCCACGAGAAGGATTTCGAGGTTGAAATATTCGAGAAACAGGGAAAGACCTTCGCGAAAAGCCATGTCAATAATTTTGGCGAGGTTCAGGTTCCTGATTTTGGCGGAGGCCGGGATAGGGCTCTATTGAATATCCAAGCCCGCATCGGCAATATCGTGATGGCCATGCTCTCCGACGAGGCGAGGGAAACCCGCCGCAAACAATGGGAAGAGGAACAAGCCAAGAAACAGCAGGGCAACAACTAAAAAGCCCTCCGCCCCACGCCCTCCGCTGTCCGCAAAGCCGTGAAGAAGCAGGCTGATTTTTTTGCAGAGGACGGACGGCGGAGAGCGGACAGCTGATTTTCCGTGTTCCGGCTTAACGGCTGGGCACTGAGGGGATCCCCCCCTCTTTGAAGCCTCGGATCCCCATCCGGGGCTTTTTTATTAACACCCGCCTTCCGCTGTTCACTTTCCGTCGTCCGCAAAACGAAAGGCTAAAACCGAATGGTTTTAGCCTTTCGTTATTTTAGGTTTTATTTTAAGCGGACGACGGAAAGCGGAGACCGGACGACGGCCTTTACTCGATCCAGAAGCTGATGACTTCCAGATTTTTGTTGGCCTGGCGCAGGCGGTTCGAGAGAACCTTGATGATGATGTCCATCAACTTCAAGGCCGTGTGGGGTTTGTCCCGGCGTAATTTTTGGTAGCCGTCGAGTGAAACCATAAAAAGTTCGGCGTCGCCGGTGGCGCGGACGGCCGCGGACCGGGGAAGACCGTCTAAGAGCGCCATTTCCCCGAAAAATTCTCCAGGGTTCAACACCGCGATGGTGTTTTCCTGGTTTTTAACTTTTTTCAGGATCTTCACTGAGCCGGACTTGATGACATACATGCTATCGCCCTTGGAATCCTCGTCGAACACCAAGTCATCTTTTTTGACCGTTTTTTCCTCGCCCGCTGAACCAATGGCTTCGAGGTCGTTTCCATCAAAAGTCTTGAAGGGGGGGTATTTGGCTAGGTAGCTCACATCGGGCATTCGTTACTCCTTGAATGGGTTGAGAAGGTAATTCTAAGACGCTTTGGGAAAGACGCAAGCCTAAAATCAGGTTCCGGGTTCAAGGGACTAGGGGCAAGTAAAGGTCTAAATTATTTGAGGCGTTTTTTTGATTTACCTAGGACCTGGAACCTTGTCCCTGATACCTTTTATTTAAAAGAAGCCGTGTTTGACTCCGGATTTTTGCACGGGCGGAGGCGCCGCTGGTGGGGGCGAAGGTTTTACGGTTTTTGAAACCGCTGATAGGGAGGGCATAGCGATTGGCGTGGGCGGCGCGTGGGAGCTGTCTTCCAATAGATCCTCGTCCGAACCGTGGTTGACGCTGATGGCCTCAACCGCTTCCAAAACCTGGGCTTCTTGTTCAAGGCTTTGGGTATCGACTTGAACAATAGCGTTCAGTACCTCTTGCTCATCCAACACATAACCGTCCAAGGCGGAAGCGGGTAATGGCTGGTCGGGATTATATACGGGAATGGAAGAGGAGGCTTCCTCTTCAAAGTGAACGGGCGCTTCCGGGGTAAGAGGAACTTCAACTGGTTGGGACGGAGGTTCGGGAGCGGTGGCTTGAACCGGGGCGGCGGGGACAGCAACGGGGGGAGCAGAAGGCTCCACGACAGGAACGGCCGGCGCGGCAACCGGAGCGATCGGCGGAGCGGAAATGGTCGAGAAATCGATCAAGTCCGGTTTGGGCGCTGGGGCGGCATCGACTGGCGGCGAGGGAGGAATGACAGGAATGGTTTTTTCGGGAGTAGTCACCTGGACTGGGGCTGCCGCGGCGGGAGCCGGAGCTGGCGCCGCTGCCGTGGCTGCGGGAGCGGGGGGCGGTGGGGCCGGTTGCGGATTCTTGGCGGCCTTTGCTTTGGCCAAAACCTGCCTCAAATATTCCTTGGGATCGGTTAGCTTCACTCCGCCAGCTTCCGCGGGAGCGGCTGGAGCGGCGGGTGCAGCCGGAGTTTCACCGGGAGCCGCTTCGGCGGCCGGGAGGGGAGCATCTTGTTTTTTCAAATTGAGAAGTTTGTCAGCTTCCTCAACCGTAATATTCTTCAGTTTGGCCAGCCGGATCATGGCTTCGTCCACCATGGCTCCTGTCTCATGAATACGGACATATTTTTCGTACTCGGCCACGGCCTTCTCCGTGATGCCCTTGTTTTCGTAAACCTGGCCTAAAATAAAATGGGCGTTCGCGTAGCTGGGCTCCAATTTAATGGCGACCCGGTATTCATTGATGGCTTGTTTATAAAGGCGGAGTTTATCGTAAATGAGGCCGACCGTATTATGGACCTTGGCGCTTTGGGGATTGAGAGTGATGACTTGACTGAAGGTTTCCAGGGCCTTTTGCAAATCTCCCTTTCTTTCGTAGGCGAACCCCAAGGCCATGAAGGCGGCTTCATAGCGCGGATCCAGCCTCGTGGCTTCCTGAAAAGATTTGACCGCCTTATCCAAAAGTTCCTGTTTGGCGTAAAGGGTTCCCATGTCAAAAGCGACCTTGGATTTGTTCTTACCGGTCTTCGCCGATTCTTCCAGCCGTTTCAGGGCCTCGGCCATGTTTCCCGCTGTGTCTTTATCGATGCCTAACCGATGATAGGATTCGGCGTAGGAGGGGTCGAGTTCCACGGCCGTTTGGAATACCTGCATGGCCTGTTGGAACTGGCCCAGTTCGTAATAAACGTTGCCTAAATTATTGTAAAAGGTGGCGACCTTGGGGTTGCGGGAAATGGCGTCTTCGAAAGTCTTGATGGCTTCCTTATAACGCTCGCAGCGGGCCAGAGTGAGTCCTAGATTGTTCCAGGCCTCGGGGGAATTGTTATCGATGGAGATAACTTTTTTAAAGACCTGGATAGCGTCGTCCTGTTGTCCCAGATCCGAATAGATAAATCCGACGGCGGTATGGGCTTCCTTGTAGTTGGGGTCAATATCGAGGGCTTTTTGAAGTTCTTTGAGGGCCTTCGTGGTATCGCCCTGTTCGGAAAGTTTTTGGGCGGAATCCACCAGTTCTTTCTTTTTATCGTCTTTACTGCCGAAAAGTCCCATGGGTTTGGCCGTTTAACCTTATTGAATTTTGGATAGGAAAGCCATTGTATCCCCGACTCTTTTCAAAGGTCAACGTGAAGGATTTATATTTAAAACGATGATTGAACCTGTTTTACCACCAAGGTCACCAAGTTCACCAAGGAAGGCAAAAACAAGGACTGTATTTATTGGGTTTTCCGCTGGATTTTGTATCTCGTTGTTCTTGGTGAACTTGGTGACCTTGGTGGTTCAAATGCCTTTGCTGTTGATTCGGTTTGGGAAGTGTTTGTTATCTGAAGCCGGGAGGCGCCGCGCCGGGGGGGAAGCCGCTTCCCGGTCCTCCGCCCATCAGTCCCATGGCTTTTCCCATGAGGCCTGGTTTCTTCATGACTTTGCGCATCATGTCATATTGTTTTAAAAGCGAGTTGATTTCGGAGGCTTGGGTGCCGCTGCCGGCCGCGATGCGCCGCTTCCGGGAGCCGTCCAATAGCTGGGGGAAATGCCGTTCTTTGGCGGTCATGGAAAGGAGGATGGCTTCCATGCGCTTGATTTTTTTCTCGTCCGGCGCGTTGGCGGCCATTTGTTTTTTTTGCGCTTGGTCGCCGGGTAGCATGGAAATCATTTCCTCCATGGATCCCATTTTTTTCAGCTGGCGGATCTGATCCAACAGATGGTCCAGGTTGAAGTCCGATGCTTTGGATAATTTTTGTTTGTCGAAAGCGGATTGACGGGCGATTTCCTCGGCCTTTTCGATAAGGGTTAACATGTCGCCCATTCCGAGGATGCGGGAAGCCATGCGGTCCGGGTAAAAGGGCTCCAGTCCTTCCATCTTCTCGGAGACGCCGGTGAACTGGATGGGAACCCCGGTCACGGAAGTGATTGAAAAGATGGCCCCGCCCCTGGCGTCGCCGTCGGCTTTGGTCAAGACCAACCCGGTGAGGGGCAGGCGGGCATGGAACGCGGAAGCCACATTCACAGCGTTTTGTCCCGTCATGGCGTCCACTACCAGCAGAATATTCGCGGGTTTCAATTTTTGATTGATCTCGGCGATTTCCCCCATCATCTCCTCGTCGATTTGAAGACGGCCGGCGGTGTCGAGAATGAGGATGTTGGCGTTATTTTTGAGGCAGGTCTTGACGGCCCGGACGCAGACGTCCAGGGCCTTTTCGCCGGGCTCGGGTTTGAAGAAAGGAACGTCGATTTCTTTCGCCAGGGTTCCCAATTGATCAATGGCGGCGGGACGGACAAGGTCGGCTGCCACGAGGCCGGGTTTACGTCCGTCTTTTTTCAGCCAGAGGGCCAGTTTGGCCGCGGTGGTGGTCTTGCCCGTACCCTGGAGCCCGGCGAGTAAAATCAAGGTGGGAGGTGCAGGGGCAAATTTTAATTTGTTGGCGTTCTTGTCTTTCGGGGTTAAGAGCTGGATCAACTCATCGTGCACGATTTTGATCATGACCTGTCCGGGAGACAGGCTTAAGGATACTTCCTTGCCCAGGGCCTTGGTCCGCACCTTTTCCAGGAAGAGCTTGGTGGTTTCGACATTGACATCCGCCTCCAGCAAAGCCAGGCGGACTTCTTTCAAAGCTTCTTGGATATTCTCCTCGGTCAGTTTTCCCTGGCCCCGGAGGTTCTTGAAGACTTTTTGGATCTTTTCGGTTAATTGCTCGAACATTCACTTTTCCGGTCGGTTGGATTGGGTCCAGGGGATTATCGGGCCCCTGGCCGATACATGAAAGGGCCTTAAATAAAAAAAGCCGCCCCGAAGGGCGGCTTTTTTATATTGAATATTATTGGTTCAGGATTTGATCGGTGTTCATGGCCCCGCTGGCCGCCTGGTTCATCAGGCTTTTATCCAAGGGGAGGTTGTTCAAGTAGGAGAATTCGGTGGTGGTTTCGGTCGGCTTCGCGGCGTGGGAAAATCCGCCAAACAGGGCGAACAAACCGATGGCGACCGCGCCGCCGCTGGCACTGGGGGAGGATTTTGTTCCCGCGAAGGAATGGGCCGGGAGTAACGCCAATACCACCAAAGACATAGCCACAAGAGCGGTTTTTTTCATGAGTGATTACCTTCCCCTATTTAAAGATTAATATCGAACCCGGCAATGGAAGCATTATATCGATTATCGTTTGTTTGACAACTCATTTAAGCCGGAGTGGGGGGTGGGGGTAACGCCGGAAATACCGATAATAGAGAGGTGAAAAAGCCATGCACGGAAATCGGGTTTAAAACGGTTGGATTTAATTGCGGATAGCCACGATGATTTCCGGAAAGTGTGATATTTAACAACCTCCGGTTATCCGGTAATATAAACGGGCTAAGCTTTCATCCTTCCGTGGAAGGGGCCCTGATGCCGACCCAAGTCCTTGTTTCATCGCGCGAATTCCGCGGTTTGGCCCTTTACGCTTTTCTGGCCGTCTCGCTGGTCCGCCCGTCCATCGCCGGAACGCCGGTCCGCCTCTCGGAAAATTCCGTCCGCATTAAGGTCCCCGTCGAGAAACAGGAAACGCCCCGCCAATGCGGCTTGGCTTGCGCCGAAATGATCGGGGAGTTTTATGGCCAAAAATTAAGCGCCTATATCGTCAATAACCTGGAATCCGTTTCGGAAGCGGGAACGGGGATCATGGGTTCTGAGCTGTTAATCGCGTTCCGCGCCGCCGATTACGACGCGGCGGTCTTTCCGGGAACCCTGGATAAGGAAAAGACGGGCCTCTTTTACCACCTGGATAAAAAGCGGCCGCTGATCGTCATGATCACGGCCAAGGACATGAAGAACAGCCACTACGATGTGGTGACGGGATACGACCCCTTCAACAAGCTTCTTCTGATCACGGACCCCTCGGCGGGACCCATGACGGTCACCACCAAGGCTTTTCTTCCGGCCTGGAGGCGGGCCCAGTTTTTTACCCTTCTCGCCGTTCCCAAAAAACTCAACACGGAAGCGACGCCCGTCCCCGATCCCTGACGATTCATTGTTTTTTCCCCAGGAAGGGAAGGGCCAGCATGCGGGGAAGTTTCAGGTCCTCCGGGGAATCGAACCCCTCCACCCCCATTCTCAACCGGTCGTAAGGGCTTCGGGGATGTTCCCGAAAGGTTCCGAATAGACGGTCCCAACAGGTCAGGATAATGGCGAAATTCGAATCGGCCTCTACCCGGTCCCAGGAATGGTGGATGTGGTGGAAGGTGGGGGTGGGGGTGATCCAACGGATGATCCGATCGGGTCTGGAGTGCAAAGAAATGTTGGAGTGGTTAAAGAGCGCGGTGATGAAGACCAGGATGTCATTGATGAAAAAAGCGATGAACGAGGGGCCAAGCAAATAAACGGTTCCCAGGTCGTAAGCCAGCGAAAGAAACGCCTCCAATGGATGGAAACGGACGGAGGTGCTGATATCCACCGCGGTATCCGTGTGGTGTAGGCGGTGGATCCTCCAGAGGAACCCAAAGCGGTGGAAGAGCCAATGGAGGAAGTAGCCGGCGAGGTCCAGAAGCAGGAAGGAGATGACGAAGGATAGGACCGGGTCCAGATCCCATTGGTTCAACAAACCCCAATGGTTTTTCCAGGCGATGTAGGCGAAGTTGGTCAGGTAAGCGGTGGTGGTAACCTGGAGGAGGACGCGGTTGATGATGGAGACCCCGATGTTCGAGGGCCAGCGCTGCGACCTGGAGCGGGGAACGGGGAAGGCGGAGGACCGGCTTTCCCACAGGACAAGAATGAGGGCGATGAGCCCGTAAATCCCGGCAACGATCAGATTGGCTTGGTTGAACATGGCGGCAGCGCCCACCCTTGGTTTGATTCCTCCGGTTGATTGTAATCGACCGGCGCGCATTTTGCATCCGGCTTCGGACCATCATGGATCGTATCCCTTGGTTTCATCCGCTTATCTGACCCGGAAACCGGATCCAGGACGTCCATAGAGGCGGGGGAAAGGAAGTTTCGATGGACGAAAAAATTATTTCAAATACCTTGACGGGCTTGGTGGAGGGCTTCATGGCGCGGACCCGGTTCTTCCGGGTTTGGCAAGAGGAGGCCGTAGGCGTTCCCATGTCAAAAAAGTTCCTGGTTTCCTTTGATTCCCTCGTCAGAAGCTTTCCGTCCTTAATCGCCGCCGGAGCCGCCCGGGCGCAAGACGAAAAAACCCGCATGGTCCTGGCGGTTAACCTGTACCAGGAATCCGGAGAAGGGGATCTCCGGCGAACCCATCACGCGATCTACCGGAAATATTTAGCGACCGCGGGAATCAATATTTCCATGGTTCCAGAGGAAGGTTTTGCCGTCCAATGGAGAAAGGACCTGCTCCAATATATCAATGGGGTTTCCCAAGCCCCGGCCGCCCTCGGGGCCTTGGCGGCGGGTGAGTTTTTGGCACAGCCCGTCTTAAGCCGGATCTATCCCGTCCTCCAGACCCTCTATCCAGGGGCGGACCAGGAATATTTCACGAAGCATTTGGACCTGGAAACGGAGCATGTCCGGGAAATCACCGAACTTCTCGCGGGCCAAGTCAGCGAAGAAAAAGAATGGGCCGGGGTTTTAGAGGGGTTTAAGTTCGGCTTGTCGGTATGGGAATCCTACTTTGGGAACTTGGCGGAATTCCTAACTCAAGACAAAGACTTTGGAACCATGACAAATGCCGATTAACGATGATAAAAGTCTTGTCTTTTTATATCTGCGTTTATCTGCCCGTGCTCCGCACGTCCTTGGTGCGCTGATTTTTGTGGAAGCTTTACTCAAATACCGGAATGGGCTTCAAACGGCGGCAGCCCAATTTCACGATCTCGGTGACGTGAAGCTGCATCATGGCTTTCAAGTAGTTTTCCTGGGCCAGCGCCAGGCGCCTCCGGTAGTCCGCGGTTCCGCAGTAAAGCAAAATTAAATCCCTTCCCACGGCGATGTGATGGGGCTCATCAGCCTCGATATCCCGGATGGCGTCCATTAATTCCTTGTCAAACAAACGGATGAAAATGCTGGTGGGAAGGTCCGTCATGGACGAAAGCACGATTTCCCCGGCGAATTGGTTGGTGGCGGCCAACTCGGAAGCGGAAGGCGCCTCCATTTGTATTTTTTGCATTTGAACCAGGATGGGCGGGAGCTCGAACTCGGAAATTCGCGGTTCGGCGTTGAAACGCTTAAGCTGGGCGGCGAAAACATCGTAATGCCGGGTCTCATCGTGGATCTGCCGGGCCAGCCTGAGTTTTAAATCCACATGGTCGTCCGAAAGCAGGGTGATTTGCCGGGCCGGGGAAACGGTCCCAAACCACCATTCGCTCCAAGCCCTGCGCCTCATATAAAGAACCAAAGCTTCCCGGTAGGCCTCGGGAGGAAGCTCGACGAATTCATAGGTTCGGTCATCGTAAAGGTCGTCGCCGATGTTTTTGGCGCGGTGATAAAGCTTTTGCATGAATTCGTTGGGAGTTCCCTGAGATAACTCTTCTTCGCCCCATTGGGAGTAGGCGGGCTCCGAGAGGGGCCTGTCGAGAACCGCCTGTGCGGTTTTTTTTGTTTTTTCCATGGTGCCCGTACTCCAATAATAGTTATGAATTTTGAATGTTGAATTTTAAATTATGGTCGCCATTTCGATTTTTGTCAAAATCGAAATGGAACATCAATTCATCTTTCGAAATTTAGAATTTAAAATTGGCTTTAAAAAGTTCTTTCTTCCAGGTTGATGCCGTACCAAATCGTGATCGATGTCACTCCCATGGCTTCCATTTCGCCCTTCATGGCGGGGTTGGTCATGAAAGCGGGCGCCTTGGTGATGTCCGAGGCCTCGTGAACCACGAGAACGGTGTCGGGTTTTCCCGACAGGTGGTGGATGCTGTAATCGCTGGCTTCATAGCCGCGGTTCGCGTGGTGGTGCGCGCCTTCCGCGTCAAAACAAGTTTTCCAAAAATCGAAAGATTTGACCTGATTGTTGGCAATCACGATGCCGCCGGTAACCTTAGCCGGATTCCCGTATCGCCTCTCCCGAACGTCCGTGCCGCACCAAATAACCGGTGTTCCCAGGCCCGCCCCCACGCAGACCGTGTGAAAGTTGGAGGACTGGATGAATTCCACGGCCCTTTTCAAATTCGCGCATTTCAAGGTCAGGATATAGGTTTTGGGGTCCGTCAGGTCCCGGTGAAGGCTATAGGCTGAGAAACCTTGGTCCTTTAGTTTTTGGTTCGGCGTCAAAAATGTTTTTTTAAAATCTTCGATATCACAGATTTGCTGGCGGATAAAAAGATTTCCGGGGGCATCGGGATAGACGGGCCGGGAGTCTTTGCAAGCCGCGGAAAAACACAACAGCGAGAGGCAGAACAACCGGAAGAAAATCCGCAAGGAGAATCCTTTCAGATGCTGGAGATGGATTTTTTTAAAACATAACAAAAAGCCGCCAAGGTTAAAAGCCTTGGCGGTTACGAAAATGAGTTAGTTCAAGAGAATTTGAGTTCCCAAAACGGCCGTGGCGCCGATCGTCTGGGATCCATCCAGGTTGGTCAAAATTGGGATTTGGACCTTTCCATATAGACCCCAAGAATCCACCGGGCTCCACCAAAGGCCGGGCGTGAGATCGACTACTGTTCCACCGGTGTTGCCTTGGGATTCCCCTTCGGAAATATCCTCGCCGGCGGTGCGGCCTTCCGCCGCCAGGGACAGCGCGAGGGAATCGTCCAGGTGAACCTGGGCTTGGGCGCCCCAGGTTAGGGCCGTACCGAAATGGTATTGATAGGCATTCACCGTGTGAAGCAGGACATTCAGGTTGGCGGAAAAGGTCCAATCGTTGACGATGCCGGTGTAAAGCAGTCCGGCATAGGGCCCCCATGCGCCTGTCCCCAATTGGGCGTGCTGGTCGAATCTTTCACCGCTGGAGTCCACCGCGTCCTCATTGCCCGTGGGGATCAAGGTTCCTGCCGATAAGGCGAAATTTTGGCTGCCGCCCCCCTTACGCATATCCATGTCGACCACAAAAAAATACCGCAGACCAAAGTTGACGTCGCCGAATCCGATCGGGTTGGCCGTCGCCCCTTCTTCTGATCCGTCGGTCGCCGCGCTTAAGGTCCAATCCTTTTCCGTGAAGGGGATGATCGCGACCAAGGTCAAATCGTTTGTGGGAGCGAAAGACAGGATACCGCTCAAGGTTTTCTGGGTCAGCGATTCGGTTTGTGCCGGATTGTCGTCGCTTTGGGCCGAGGCTGTGAGATAGAGGGTTTCCAGCCCGAAGTGAAAGCTGCCGGCCATGGAATGAACGGTGCCGGCTGATTGGAGAGGGTCCCCGCAGCCACAGACGGAACAGGCGTTTAGCCTTTGGGCTGTGGAGACGGAAAGTATAAGAGCGAATAACAAAATAAATATTTTTTTGAACATGAGGTTTTCTCCTTTTGATTTTAAAGATTTTTTTACTTTTTTTAAGAGGGAAAACCGAATTCGGGCGGAGGGTTCAAAAGATCGATCGTGGGAGAGGGAACGGAGACGAAAACAGAAGCGAACCTACGTTGAGCGGGAATCGGCGCGATCCAAGGCTGGGAAGGCGCGAACCATTTCGCCGTGTTTTGGCCAAGGAAATGGGCGGCGGATTGGTCTGGGGAACATCCGGGGGCGTAAAGACCCGGGAAATGCCGGTAACAGTCCGGATCAACGCTTTTGACGTTGGAACAGCAGCAAACGGCCCCGCATTTATTTTTCATGTGGCAGGTGGCGCAAATAGAAGACTTGGCGTTGTGGAGGGGGCGGGCAAGGACAAGGAAGGGTTCGCTGACCCAAAGCAGGATCCCCACCGACAAAAGGATGACTTTTGTTTTCATGAAAGTAAGCTAACGCCATATGGGGTGAATTGCAATGGCCCGGATTTAAGAAGAGTCCTGCGAATCATCCGGTTATTTTTTCCGCGGGAAAGAACAGCTGTTCCAAAGACCGGTCCGCTTCTGAGGTGAAAAATACATTCGGTAGCTTTTAATTCCAAAATCATAGTGAAGAATGCTTTTTCCGAGCAGGCGCCCTCCGGGAAGCCGGGGCCAGCCCAGCTGATTCAGTGATAGGGGAAAATTTCCGTTATGGTCGCGATATTGAGTTAAATCGGCCCTCAACTGGTCGGAATTCCGTTCGCAGTCCCGGTAGGCTTGCCGCAGATCGAAGCTTCCGGCAATCCACGCGAAAAGAAACAAAAGGGGCAGAGCCGCGGCAAAGCCCCACCGGGAAGCCCGCCGGGTTTTTCCAAGGAACCATCCGATGGGAAATAGAATAAGCAAACTAAACGTTCCTAGGGCTATTTCGGGCCCTGGAAAAAAGGACTCTTCCCCCAGGGCAATTCCAAAGAGGATAGCCGACAAGGCGAATGTGATGAAAATCAGAAGTTTAAAATTCATTTTCATGAATCATAACCTGGTCCGCTACCGAAGGATAAGTATTTTCCCGATCGAATGGCCCTGAGCCGAGGTAACGAGCAGGTAATAGAGGCCGTTCGACAGTTGGCTTCCCCGTTGATCCACCAAATCCAGTCGGGTTTTAACCAATCCGGCCGGGACATGGATCAAGGTGGTTTCGTTAATTTTGCGGAAGGCGGTGGTAAAGAGCTTAAGGCTGACCTTATCCGCCGGATCCTTTAACGTAAAGTTCACTGTGACGGGTCCGCTGGTCATCACCGGATTATAAAAAATAACGGGAGTTCCGACGGGAACGCTGGTTTGCGGGGTTTCAGTGATGGTCGGGGTGGCGGTTGGCGTGTGGGTTGGAGTTGGGGTGAAGGTGGCGGTCGGTAAGGTTCCTGTGGCCGTGGCGGTGAAAGTGGGGGAATCGGTTGGGGTCGGGGAAAGAGTCGGAGTGAAGGTTAAGGTGGGAGTAAAGGTGTTCGTCCGGGTTGGGGTCGGTGTCCAGGTGGGTGTCGGCGTGTGGGTAGGAAAAGATTGGTTTAAAGAAACTTCATAGAGCGTGGCGGACCTTGGCGGAAGGGTATCGGCGAAAATATTGGTGGTAAAGGCCGGAGCGGTTATGGAAGTGGGGCTGTTGTGGGTTGGATCGAAACGAAAGGCCCTCATCGATGAAATTTGCGCGCCGCCTATCAGGTTATTCAAGGTGACGGAGGCGCTGTTGGAACTGGTGTAGTCTTTGCTCAGGAGGATAATGTTGATTCGGTCCGGGTGGCTGTCGTCCGTAGCGGCGAAAACAGAGGTTAAAGAAACGGCGTTGGCGCCGGACGATAAGGCTGAAATAGAAGTATCCCCAAACTTGGAGTTGGCCCCGTCGTAATTCAAGTACAGGTTGTAGGCGGCCTTGACATAAACGTCGTTGGTGCCGTCATCCCACCTGCAGGCAAACACCCCGTACTCGCCCAAAATACCCAAGGCATCGGCCTGGGCCACACCGCCAGAAATATCTTCGCCCGCCCCGTATTGATATTCGGAAAAAGCGAGCTGGGTGCCGGGATAATATTGACTGACCGCCGCCTGCAAACGGGGAATGAGTGTGATGGGATGGTTCCCGAGGGAAGAGGCGATCCAGCTGGTTTCGACATAGGTGGGGTCCCACAGCGACCGGGGCGCCTGCATGCGGGCGATGGCCACACCCTGGCTGATGTCGTTATTGACGATACGGATTTGGCTGACGCCGTTGCTGCCGGTGGCTTCCGGATACCAGTGCAGATCCAAGAAATGCAAAAGTCTCCGTCCGGCCAAAGTGGAGGCGGTATTGAATTGATTCAAATAATAATTGAGATAGGTGATTCCGTTGCCGTTGTTATAGGGAGCTGTTAGGCCGATGTCGGTGGCACCTTGGTTGTTGACATACTCGGACCAGCCGTAGGCCACGGGCCCCAAGACCTGGGCGCTGGGGTCCTGGCTCGTCAGCATGGAGGCCACGGATATTCCCTTACTGGAAACCTCGGCGCAGGTGGGTTGGGCCTTGTGAACCTCCGGATGGGTGCTTAACCAGAGGGCCGGTTCGTTATCTAAATCGTAATACTTCACCCCGCCTGAAGAGGAGCTTCCTTCCTGAGTGACAAGATAATGAACGAATTCATCCAAGTAGACCACGCCGTCGGACGTGTTGGGCGGAGCGGCGAAAGCGCCTGGTTTTTTGAATTGCAAAAGAAAAAACCGGGAACTGGGGGCGTATTGACTGACGGGAACGGGCCCCGTGGAGTCCGCCGAGACGTAGCCCGCCATCTGCAAAGTGATCAGTGAATCGGCGTTTTTGGTTTTGTTTTGGTTAACGAAATTGAGCACTGTTCCGGCCGGACCTAAGGCGGGGGAACCCAGATAGGTGTCGTTTTGGTAAAAGTAGTCGCTCCCCGCGTTGGAATAGTTGTTTTCCCAATTGTAGGCGGTCATTCGGTTTCCGCCCTGCCGATAAAGGGATATTTGGCTGATCCCTAAATCCGAGTTGGAGCCGTAAGAATAGGGTGAAATGATTGCGTTGGCCTGGGTCGGGTCGATGGTGAAGCCCAGCGACGCGGCCCCCAAATTACCGTGGATCAGGGTGACTATAAGGAAGAAACAGGATTTTTTAATGGAGATTTCCTCTGACGAAAGTTATCAAAGTTTATCATACCTAGAGGCGGGGTATTAAGGCTGGGCGGGAGATTCCGCACCCGCCACGCCGGGCCGGGCCGGGCGGTAAAAAGTTTACAAAAAGCGCTTTCTTTCAGCTATGGTATGGGCCCGGCTGGAGATTCAGCTTCGAAATAGAGTGATGGCCTTATTCTTCTCCTTATTTCTCCTGACCCACACCGAAAAAGAAACTTTAAGTTTCACCGCGAAGATCGCGAAGTGCGGCAAAAAAAGAGTTCTCTCCGTCAGCTATTGAGGACTTTTTGATTTCCATCAGCGACCACGAGAATAAAAGGGACGCTTCCTGTTTTTCTCCAACTCTCCTCGGTAACAGAATAAAAAGGAATAAACATTTCATGGAAAGTTTTCAAGAATTAGGTTTGCCCGCCTTCTTAGGCGACTCCCTCAAAAGGATGAACTTCGTCAAGCCCACACCGGTCCAGGCCCAAGCCATTCCGGCCGCGCTGCTCGGCAAAGACGTCATCGCTTCCGCCCAAACGGGGACGGGAAAGACGGGAGCCTTCGGCATTCCGCTTCTCAATTTTTTATTCAACAACCCGACCCAAACGGCCCTCATCCTCACGCCTACCCGTGAGTTGGCCGTGCAGGTTTTGGAAGTTCTCCGAAAACTGACCGGAACCCATTTCATGGGCGGGTCGGTGCTCCTCATCGGCGGGGCCAACATGGGTACCCAGCTTTCGGCCCTGGCCCGCAAGCCCCGGCTTTTTATCGGAACGCCCGGCCGGGTGATCGACCATTTGCAAAGAGGCTCCCTTAATCTATCCAACGCGGGTTTTCTCGTTCTGGATGAGGCGGACCGGATGCTGGACATGGGTTTCGCTCCGCAATTGGAGGAGATCCGCAAGCGCCTGCCCGTCAAGCGCCAGACCCTTCTTTTTTCCGCGACGATCCCTTCCAACATTCAATCCATGGGCTCGCGGTTTTTAAAGGATCCCATTCGGATTACGGTCGGAGAAACGTCCCAGCCCATTTCCAAAATCGCCCAGATGGTGATTCACACGGTCGAGGCGCGCAAACCCGATGAGTTGGTTTCGGAGTTGAACACCCGCCAGGGTTCAGTCTTGATTTTCGCCCGCACCCAAAGCCGGGTGGACCGCATTGCCGAAAGGTTGAAAGAACAGGGCTTTAAAGTCACCCGCATCCACGGGGGACGCAGCCAGTCCCAGCGCAAGCAGGCCATCGACCATTTCCGGGAAGGGCATTACCGCGTCCTCGTGGCTACCGATATCGCCGCCCGGGGATTGGATATTCATCACATCGCCCATGTCATCAATTACGATCTGCCCCGCAATCCGGAAGATTACATCCACCGGGTGGGCCGCACCGCACGGGCTGGAGCCGAAGGAAATTCTCTCTGCTTTTTAACCAGCGAGGATCGCGGGCTTTGGGACCGAATCTTAAAACTGATCAAGGCGCCGAAGGATTCTATACAAGTGAAGGGAACACCGATGGGCGGACCGCCCTCAAGAGGTCCTCAGCCGCACCGTGGTTCGCATAAACCATCCCATCCCGGGGCTCACGGAAAACCTTCTTTCGGATCAACCCATCGGCCGCAAGGGGATCGACCCAGCGGCGCACCGCACCAGGAACGCAAACCCTTTGCGCCTCACCAGGCCCGACCCTCGGGTGACAGGCCTCATAAACCGTTCGAAAAAAATTCCAATTTCTCAAGGAACCCCCAGGACCGGCCCCAGGAAAGACACGGAAGACCGCCTCACCGAGAAGGTTCCGGCTTCGCCAAAGCTGCGCCGGACAGGTCGCAGGACCGGCCCGCTTTCACGCCCAGCCGTTCCTTCGATGAAAATCGCGGAAACCACGGACGTCCTCACGATGGCGCCCGGCCCAGCCATCCTTTTAAGCGCGAAGGCGCTCCCCATGAAGGTTGGGATGGATTTCAAAAGCGCCGTCATCCGGATGGCCGCCATCAAAAGAGGTCAACGGCCCACGCTGAACGGCAGGGTTTTGGCGGGAAGGACAGCCAGGGAAGCAATTTGATTTTCCACGGCAAGGAACCCAATCAGGCGCCTCCCCAAAGGGACGATGACCAACAGCCGATGGATAACCGCAGCTCCTGGGGAAGTAAATCCTTGGGAGGCTCACAAGGAACGCCCTTCGCCCCGCGAACCAACCGGCCCCAACGGCCCGGTGGATTCCGCGGCGGAGCGGATACCCGTTCCTTTCGGCCGGGTGTGATGAGTTCCGGCTCCGGTGAAGGTTCCTTTCGTCCAGAACGTCGTCCGGGCGGGGGAGACAGGCCGCATCGTTCAGGACCTGGAGGTCCGGGCGGCAGACCTGGCGGTTTCCGCAAGGATTCCCGTCCCGGCGGCGGATTCAAAAAGAGCGGGTTCAGACCAAAACCGCATTAAGTTTTTATCCACTTTTCCCTCTCCCGCAATGGGCGAGGGAGATTAGTTTCCCTTCTCCCTCGAGGGAGAAGGTTAGGATGAGGGGGGAGTTAAACCCGCTTCATCTTCCGGCAAGTTTCCCTAACATCCGCCGAAACCAAATCAATATGGTCGTTCACCGTCAAACTTTCCCCGATCATCGCATCGTGCTTGTGGCAAACAGGAAAGATGTACCACTTGGAATCCTTCGGGTCGTCCCTTTGGACATGGGCGGCGGTTTGGATGACGTTCATGCATTCCGCCACGGGGCAGTAGGTAGGCTCCTGCCCGCTGAATTTTAACCAATGGTCCAGCCAGTTCTCGCATTTACAGTCGAGCATTTCGATGGCGTTAATGTTTTTGATGATCATAGGTTCCTTAGCTTAATCTAAGGGGATCAGTTTCCCTTCTCCCTCGAGGGGAGAGGCCAGGATGAGGGTGATTTATATTTTTTCTGTCATTGCGAGGAACGAATTTTATGACGCGGCAATCTCAGTTCCTGGGTTGTGTTGTATTAGACGGGATGAAAAACCGACAACCAACGGCTTATTAATTACTCAATAACTGGGATTGCTTCGTCGCTAACTCAAATGTAAGACGCTCCTCGCAATGACATCTAACCTTACCACTTCTCGTCCCTAAGCTTCTGCCGCCTGTCCCTCGCTTTTTCCTTGCCGCCCATCATGCGCGCTCCGCCGCATTTGGTACAGACGAACTTCCGCTTCTTATGAGCCGAATGGGGCATTTCTCTCATCTTGATTTTGCATTTACGGCAGAACATCCAGTTTCTCCAATGTTAATCATCAAATTCAAAATAATTCGAGGTTAATAGCAGATTTACAATTGCATTAAGTACTCAAATAGAAAAAATAAGAAAGAATTCGCCGTTAAATGGATGAAAATCAAAAGGACTAAAACAATCCTTTGAACACTAATTTTTTTAGATATATCTTTCTTGAATACTACAAATAAATCCAATACAACTCCAATGAGTCCTCCAAAATACAAAAGCTGAACGATAGTTTCGTTCCCATAGGGTTTTGGCAAATTAAAATAAAAATACGAAAAATAAAAAAAGCAAATAACAATTATTAAATTAGCCGATATTAAAAATGAATTCTTCGACGGTTCCATTTTCATCGATTTTTAAAAATTCCCCGATTCAACTTTAATTCGGTTTTTTGTTCCAAGGATTGGACATACGCCATTGCCGATTAATTGACTTTACTTCCCTCTAATCACCTTAAACGGCGTGCGGTCTTGGTTGAGGACGATCTGGTAGAAGTTGAGGAGCTGACCATATTCCTTGCCGGGTGCGATGGTTTTTTGTTTCAGCCCTAAGTGGCGCTCGTAGGTCAGGGTTCCAAAATCCAGCTTGAAGACCGAGAAGAACTCGGCGATGGAATTGGAAATGGACCCGTCAGGGGGCAGGGATTCCAGTTTGTAACCCGCAGGAAGCTTCACCAATACCCGCGTGTCCGAATTAAAGTTTTGGGGGATCACTACCGGTGTCTGGCGGGTATCCCGAAGGGCCGATAAAAATTCCTCAACGTCCTCAAAAACCAAGGGATAAAACTGGAAGCCGCCCTTGATGCCCTGGGTATAGTCGGGAACCTCGAAGGAATAATGAACGTCCAGGGGTTTGTCCAAATTCCGGAAATCCCCGAAGCGGTAGTCGGTCAGGACCACTCCCGGGAACCGTTTGGTCAAACCCTTCAGGACCAAGTCCCGCCTCTTATCATCGGTGGTCATGCGGAAAAACTGCCGCAAGGACAATTCGGCCGAACCATAAGCCAAAAGATCCACCGAGCATTTGAGCCGGCCATTGGGAAGAAATTCCATGGTGACATTTCGTTCTTTGCGGTGGTCCTTGGCGCCGAAGGGCGGCGTTGTTTTCCAAGCCAGGGGCGAAAGCACTCCCAGGGCCTGCTGGCTCAAGGCCGAGAGGGGAAGCACACCGGGGACGGCAAGGGATTCGGTCGGATCCATCCAAATGACTTCCTTGCCCGATTGGGCGGCCACGAGGATGCCGTCCATTTGGGACAGCGCGGGCATGTCGGGAATAAGGTCGCCGCTCGTGGATTGGCGGTAAAGATAAACCTGGCAGTTGATTTTCATGTCCTTCAGGGCCAGGGCCAACAGCATGGCCATATCGTGGGAAGTGCCCTTGCCACTGTCGAGAATCTCGTCGATGGTCCTATCCGGGTTTAAATAAACCGGCAGACCCGTGTCGACCCAATCCACCTTTTCATGAATGGCGCTTTTAACCAAAGCCAGCCGCTCGGCCAGGGGCGCCGTGGTGTTGCCCGCCGCATCCTGGATGAGATTGTCGATCTTGTTCAAATCGGTGTTGAGGATTTGCTTCACCCGACGGCGATAGGGAAATACCGCGTCCTCCCAGCTTTTGTTGACGGTGAAGGCGGTCAAGGGCGCCAGGTCTTGAAGGACGGGCTGGAAATTCTCGGAAGCGATGGGAGCCAGGGGTTCGGTGAGCTCGAAGCGGATGGTCTTGTCGTTGTTGGTTTTTTCTTCGGTGATGGAGAGGGCCTTGGGTTCCCGCAGGCGGGTGGCGAAAAGCTGCAGGAGTTTCGGAACCTTGACCGCCAGGTCCCGCTTCAAAGCAGGAGTGAAATCATTCCAGCGGAAAGCGAAGCTTCCCTCGGCGGAGACAGGGTGGATTTTAAATTCCTCTTTTTTGTTGTCCTTATCATCAAGGATGGTGGAGGTCTTGGTTTCCAACGTGTATTTTATTTCCAAAGCTTGGCCCGCGTTTAATTCGGGCAGGTGGGCGGAGGTGATCTTCGAAAGGCTCAAAGGAAGATTGGCTTCCGGCACGGCCCATTGAACTTCGGCATTGACGGGGGCCTTCACGAAATTTCCCTTTTCGTCCAGGTTGTAAAGCTGGATGTTCTGGACGGTCAAGGTTTGGGTGTCCTGGTTCAGGCAGGCGAGGGGCGGCAGGGGATGGTCGGGCTTGACCCGGGCGGCCCACATTTCATGGACGGTGATTCTCATGCTCTTATCGGCGTGCCACTCCACTTCGGCCTCATCGGCTAGGTGGAGGGTCTTGGGGGCGTTCAAGTCCTGGAATTGGGTAGCGGCTTGGGAAAGGAAGGATTGGGTTTGGCTGTCCTCGACGGAAATGGTTTTGGTCATCGGCGCCGTCGCGCAACCGGAAAGC
The DNA here is from genome assembly GCA_964531065.1 of uncultured bacterium. Lineage (GTDB taxonomy): Bacteria > Oederibacteriota > Muellerivitia > Muellerivitales > Muellerivitaceae > PALSA-1180. The sequence continues at coordinate 2,061 of CAZHFP010000031.1, read as the reverse complement.
GCCAGGAACAAAACAAAAAACAAAATTCTGTTCGCCACAGATGAACACGGATGAACACGGATCTTCATAATCATTTTTTCCCCCAAATAAGAATTCTAATCATTCTTTAGTATCCGAGATCGATGGTTGGGCCATCTGTGTTTATCCGTGTTCATCTGTGGCTAAATGGACTTAGTGTTGGCCGGCGGACTTGAGGGTCTGGACCGCTTCCTTCATATTGGGAGCCTTGAAGATCGCAGTGGCGGCCACCAACAAAGTGGCTCCCGCTTCCACTACTTGGGGCGCTGTCTTAGAGGAGATGCCGCCGTCCACGGCGATTTCTGGGGTAAGCCCTTCCTTTTGGCACCACTTGGAAAAGCGCGCGATCTTAGGGGTTACTTCCGGCATGAAGGATTGTCCGGCGAACCCGGGATAAACCGACATGAACAGGACATATTCCAAATCCTTAACGAAAGGCTTGAGGACTTCCTCGGAAGTGTTGGGGTTGACGACCATCCCGGGTTTACAGCCGTCCTGCCGGATGCGGTGGATGGTTTCAATGGGGTTTTCGATGGCCTCGGCGTGGAAAAGAATATAGGTGGAACCGGCCTTGATGAAATCGGGGATGTATTTGTCCGCGTCGGTGATCATCAAATGGGTATCGATGGGAACCTTGATTTTACCCTTGAGCCCGGCGATGACCGGGGCTCCAAAGCTGATATTAGGCACGAAATGGCCGTCCATGACGTCCATATGGAGCATGTCGCAACCGGCGTCAACGGCCTTTTGGCAGTCGCTTAATAGGTTGCCGAAGTCGGCGGACAAGACGGAAGCGGAAACTTTCACCATAAAGCCTCTTTTATTGAAGGACGGGGGTTGGCTTTTGGCCTTTGACGGATGGTAAACGAACAGCCTCACGCCAATGGTTCAAAGCGGTTATGAAGTTATCCTACCAAAAAGCGCTTTAAGTTCCTATCCCGGCTTAGGGGCGGGAGTTTGGTTTAACGTCAATCGATGTAAAAGAGACAATACCACTTTTGGGACAATCGGTTAAAATTACGGGAGTTGCTGGCCGAGTGGATCGCGTGATATTCATTTGAAAATTGAATTTAAACCAGGGGGATTACTCATGTTGAAAAATATTTTACTTTTGATGGCCGTCATTTTGTGCGGGCCGATTTTCGCACAAACGCCGCCCGGAGGAACGTCCCTATTCCCCAAGCCCGGCATCGACCTCCTTCAAGTCGGCAAGCAGGGAGACAAGGGCGAGTCGGAAAAAATTTCTGTGGAGGGCCAGCCATTCAAGGAAGCTTTACGCTTAACCACCTACCAGACCACCGCGAATAAGTGGGACGTGCAGGTGGACGCGCCCGTTTCCGTCGCCACTCAAAACGGCGATGTGATTCTGGCAGAGTTTTGGATGAGGGCCGTCAAGACCCAAGGTGAAACCGGGGAATCCAAGAGTGAGTTTGTGTTTGAGCGGGTGGGCGATCCCTGGACCAAGGCCGTTGAGTACGGCATTTCGGTGGGGCCCCAATGGAAGAAATACTCCATTCCCTTCGCAGCGGTTGAAAGCCTGGACGCGGGAAAGTCCCACATCTCTTTCCGAATGGGCTACGGACCTCAATCCTATGACTTGGCCGATTTAAAATTGACCACCTATGGGACCAAGCTAAAGGTTTCCGACCTTCCCCAGACAAAGGCGGGCTACGGCGGCATGGAAGCGGACGCTCCCTGGCGCAAAGAAGCGGCGGCCCGGATCGAAAAAATCCGCAAGGGCGACCTAACGGTGTCAGTGACCGACGCCAAGGGCAACCCGGTCCTTGACGCGAAAGTTTCCGTGCGAATGAAGCGCCACGCCTTCGGGTTCGGCACGGCGGTGGTGGCCGGCACCCTGGCCACTTCGGGCGGGGATAACGACCACTACCAAAAAGAAGTGGAAAGACTTTTCAACCGGATCGTGTTCGAGAACGACTTGAAATGGGGGCCTTGGGAAGAGGGAGCTTCCAATTCCGGCTATTGGCGCCGGCAATATGTGGACAGCGCGGTGAAGTGGTTGACGGATAGGCACATCGACATCCG
>CAZHFP010000030.1:0-23319 GCA_964531065.1 uncultured bacterium | reverse complement strand
TCGGGCTTCACGTGGGAGTAAGCGACATATTGTTCCTGAAACGGAAGGTTGTTGTCCCGCAGGGCGTCGCGGTAGCCGGCCAAGCGGTCCTGGCAAATTTTTAGGTGTTCCGGCCCGTTCACGAACCCGATTTTTTTGTGGCCCAATGAAATGAGATAGGTGACGGCCTTGTAGATTCCCTTCCGGTCTTCCACCTGTAGGGTGGGGATTTTTTCCAAGAGATGGTTGGGGCCCTCGATCGAAACAGGCTGGAGAATGATCAGGGGCAATTCCTCTTTTTCAAACCGATCCAATACGGCGTCTTCCATGGGAACCGAAAGGGAAATGACGGCGTCAATGCGCCTTTCTCCCAGGATGCGGTCATAAAAATCATTGAAATCTTCCAAGCTTCCGTTGGCGTTATAAATTTTCAGATCCACGTTGGCATGGCGGCATTCCATTTCGATACCGCGGATGATTTCGTTGTAATAGGGGGAATCAAACATGGTCCCGAAAATACCAATGGTGTTGGTGCGCGACATGACCAGGCTTCGGGCTGCCACGTTGGGATAGTAGTTAAACTTTTTAATGGCGGCCATGACCTTTTCACGGGTATCGGCCGAGATGCGGGGGTTCTGGTTGATGACCATCGAGACGGTCGTATGGGAGACGCCGCAAAATTTCGCGATTTGTTTCAAAGTGGATCTGGATTTGCTGCCGCTTATCATAACGTTTTCATACCCCGCTCTTTAGATTGGCTTTCTTCAAATAAATTATTTCTTGGAATCTCCCGTGGAAGCCGGAACCGCTTTCGAGGTGTCCGGAACTCTTTGAGGCAAGGGCTTGTCTTGGGGCTTGGGAGCCGCGGCAGGGGCTGGCGCCGCCGCCGAGGGCGCCGGTTGAGACGCCGCTTGCTGCTGCTTTTCAATGGTATCCGCCACCGAACTGGTTGATTTTTGGTATTTCGGAAGCGCGGCCATCAAAAGGCAAATCACCATGAAAAGAACCGCCAAGACCGTGGTGAATTTGGTCCAAAAGGTTTTGCCGCTGGTGCCTAAAAGACTTTGCCCGGTTCCGGAAAATAAACCACCGGATGTTTTTGGCTGCTGGATCAAAACAACCCCGACCAAAAGCAGGGCGGTCAGGACGAATAGGACGGAAATGAAAGCGCTCATGTGACTCCTTATAATTACCGTTAAACTGGTTTTATTTTAATTGAAAGCAGGTGCAAAGTTCCAATAAAACTTTTAAACCTAACGTTGTTCCCCGTTAAAACTGGACAATCGCGCTAAAAGAATCAACTTTTAGGGCGGCCCCGCCCACCAAAGCCCCGTCGATATCCGGCTGGCCCATCAACTGCTTCACGTTTTCCGGCTTCACGCTTCCCCCATATTGAATCCGAATGGCCCCGGCAGCTTCCTGGTTGTATTTTGCCCCGATCCATTTGCGAATAAAGACATGGACCTCGTTGGCCTGTTCCGGTGTGGCGTTCTTCCCTGTCCCGATGGCCCAAACCGGCTCATAAGCGATGACAATTTCCGTCAAATCCCCCAGGCCAATGCCTTCAAAGCAACCCGTCAACTGGGTTTCAATTACTTTTTCAGTCCTGCCGCCTTCGCGCTCCGCCAAGGTTTCACCGACGCAGACAATGGCCCGGAGTCCGTTTTTGAGGACATTTTTTAATTTACGGTTTATCCTTTGATCGGTTTCCGCGTCGTATTGACGCTTTTCCGAATGGCCCAAAATGACATACTTGATTCCGATGTCTTTGAACATAGAAGGGCTGACATTTCCGGTATAAGCCCCCTCGTTCTCCCAATGGGCGTCCTGGGAGCCGACCTGAATATTGGAAAAACGCAAAGCGTCCACGACTCCGGGAATCGAAAGGGAGACGGGGCAGACAACAATTTCCCTGTCTTGGATCCCCTTGAATTTCTCGTCTAACTGCTTGACGAAATCCACGGACTCTTTGACGGTTTTATACATTTTCCAGTTGCCGGCCATAATGGGTTTTCTCAAAACATCCTCCAAAATAATTGTAATGATGTGTCCCCTTCTCCCCTGAGGGGAGAAGGATGGGATGAGGGTGGTTGTTACCACCAACTGCACCCCTCACCCTGCCCTCTCCCGCAAGGGGCGAGGGATTTGGGGTGATTTTTCCAACGCGGGTTCGACTATTTTTTATCGGTTAACGCAACAATACCAGGAAGCTGTTTCCCTTCCATAAACTCCAGGGAAGCTCCGCCTCCCGTGGAAATATGCGACATTTTTGAGGCCAGACCCATCTGGGTCACCGCCGCGACCGAATCACCGCCGCCGACAATGGTGGTGGCTCCCCGTTCGGAAGCCTCCGCCAATAACTTGGCGATGGCAAAAGTTCCTTTGGCGAAGGGCTCCATCTCAAATACCCCCACCGGCCCGTTCCAAAAGATGGTCTTGGCCGTCTTGATAAAGGTCGCGTATTTCAAAATGGTGTTGGGGCCGGCGTCCATTCCCTCCCACTCGGGCTCGATCCCTCCCCGGGGAACGATCTTGATATTCGCGTCGGCGGAAAATTTATCGGCCACCACATGGTCAATCGGCAAAAGCAGCGGCACGTCCGTGTCCAAGGATTGATTCATTAATTCTTTCGCCAGCGGAATCCGATCCAATTCCACCAGGGATTTTCCAATTTCAAATTTCCGGGCCTTGAGGAAGGTGTAGGCCATTCCCCCGCCAATGATCAGCACATCCACGACTTCCATCAATTTTTTAATGACATCGATCTTGCTGGAAATCTTCGAGCCGCCCACGATGGCCACGAAAGGCCTCACGGGGTTGGAAAGAGCGCCGCCCAAATACTTGATTTCCTTCATCATGAGGAATCCCGCGGCCGATTGGGCCAAAAATTTCGTCACGCCCTCTGTGGAGGCGTGGGCGCGATGGGCCGTGCCAAAGGCGTCATTCACGTAGATATCGGCCAGGGCCGCCAGTTTCTTGGCGAAGACCGGATCATTTTTTTCCTCTTCGGCGTGAAAACGAACGTTTTCGAGCAGGACCACGTCCCCATTTTTCATGCCGGCGACTTCCTTTTCGACTTCGGGACCAACGCAATCTTTCAGGGCCTTCACCGGCTTTTTCAACAGCTCCGACAATCGCTCAGCAACCGGCTTCAAGCGCAGCTTTTCATCAACACTTTTGGGCCTTCCCAAATGGGAGCAGAGGATGACTTTGGCCCCCTTGTCCGATAAATACTGGATTGTCTTGAGCGATTCCCGGATGCGGGTGTCATCGGTAATTTTCAAAGCGGCGTCCAAGGGAACGTTAAAATCCACCCGAACCAAAACTCTTTTTCCCGCGGGACTCAGGTCTTCCACCGTCAATTTGTTGTAGTCCGCCATGAAAAGTCCTTTCACGAGTTATCATAAATCAACCGCAAATTCACATTCGCTTCCATCCACCATTAAGACATTTTTATCGGCGCTTATTTTCCTTTAGCTTTCAAATCAGTTTTAAAGGCCTCGGCGATTGTGCTCAAAGCTCCCAAAGTTCCGGAAGCTTCTAAGGGCAGAAAAATCTTAGTGGCTTGTCCATTGGCGACGACACCCAGCATTTCCATGTATTTCAATGCCAACAAATCCTGAGTGGGATTGCCTTCATGGATCGCCTTGAATACGGTCGCGATGGCCTGGCCATCACCCTCCGCTAATGCGATTTTCTGGAATTTATTGGCGGTAGCAACCGTTTGAATGGCGCCGGCTTCGCCTTCCGCCTTCAAGATGGCCGACTGCTTTTGCCCCTCGGCCGTTGTAATGGCGGCTTGCTTGATTCCCTCCGCCTCGATGATGGCCGCCCGTTTAGTCCGCTCGGCTTTCATTTGAGCGCTCATGGCGTTCACGATATCGATGGGCGGATCTATCTTTTGGATCTCGACCCGGTTCACCTTGACGCCCCACTTGTCGGTGGCTTCGTCCAGAATTTCCCGCAGCTGGGTGTTGATGCGCTCGCGGCTATTCAACGTTTCGTCCAGGGCCAATTCCCCGATGGTATTGCGAAGGTTCGTTTGCGCCAGCTTCAAGGCCGCCATCTCAAATTTCGCGACGTTGTAAACCACCTTGAAGGGGTCGGTGACGTGAAAATAAATGACCGCGTCCACGGTCACCACCACGTTATCCTTGGTGATGACTTCCTGCGGCGGGACCTCAATGACCTGTTCCCTCATATCGACCTTACGCATGTTCTCAAACGGCGGGAAAAGAATTGTCAAACCCGAATCAGCCGTACGGGTGAACTTTCCCATCCTCTCGATCAAACCCTTCTCGTAAGGGCGGACGATACGAACAGCGCGAGCCACATAAAAAAACGCGAAAATGAGGATAATGAGAATCGCTGGACCTTCGATCATTTCCATAAATAAACTCCTTTCGACTAAACCTCTAGACTTTTACGACCAAAACATTACTGCGAACCGAAACCACCGTTATTTTTTCATGAAGCGATAGGGGTTGGCCGTTTTCCGATTCGGCTTTCCAGAATTCACCCCCGACCTTCACATAACCGTGCGAGGGATTGAGTCTTTCCACTTTGGTCACAACCCCCAAAACACCCACCAACGAGTCGACATTGGCGGGCCGTTGAACGGCTCCGGAAAACCGGGGAGCCCACCTGCGGCTGAGGGTTACTAAGAGGATGGAGGAAAAAGCGAAGAGCGCGTATTGGATCCAGGCGGTTTCAATAAAAAAGCTCAGGACCGCTGTGACGGCCGCGCCCGCGCCGATCCAAAGGAAGAAAAAGGAAGCGGTGGTCAATTCCAGTATGAAAAAAACCACCGCCGTGATGGCCCACCAAGCGACAGGATACATTAGTCCCCCGGAAGGGCTGTTATTTTTTGGAGTCCATGTACTCGATCAAATCAACGACGCGGTTTGAATAGCCCCACTCGTTGTCATACCAGGAGAGGACCTTCACCATATTACCGCCGACAACAAAGGTTGAGAGCAAATCAACAATGGAAGAGTGCGGATTGCCCTTGAAGTCCAGCGAGACCAGGGGTTCGTCCGTCACATCCAAGTACTTGTCGAGTTTGGGGCTCTTGGCGGCTTCTTTCAAGGTATTGTTAATGTCATCCTTGGTCACGGTCTTGCTCAGTTCAACAACCAAGTCCACCACTGAAACTACCGGGGTCGGAACGCGGATAGAAAGACCATCCAACTTGCCCTTTAAGTCCGGCATGACCAAACCGATGGCTTTCGCCGCGCCGGTGGAAGTCGGAATCATGTTGAGGCTGGCCGCCCGGGCCCGGCGCAGATCCTTGTGCGGGAAATCCAAGGTGACCTGGTCATTGGTGAAGCTGTGGATGGTGGTCATAAGGCCCTTCACGATACCGAACTTGTCGTGGAGCACTTTGGCGAAAGGCGCCAAGCAGTTGGTCGTGCAGGAAGCGTTGGAAACCACATGATGGTTTTTAGAGTCGTACTTATCCTCGTTTACGCCCAAGACAATGGTCAAATCCTCGCCCGTGGCGGGAGCGGAAATGATGACCTTCTTGACAGTCTCTTTCAAATGAGCGACGGCCTTCGCTTTATCGGTGAAGAATCCGGTCGATTCGACGACGAATTCGGCTCCGACGCTGCCCCATGGAATCAGGGCCGGATCGCGCTGGGAGAAAACCTTAATTTCTTTGCCATTCACGCTGATGGAACCTTCGCCGGCTTTCACGTCGGCGTGCAGATTGCCGAGCACCGAATCATACTTTAAAAGGTGGGCGAGCGTTTTCGCGTCGGTCAGGTCGTTGACCGCGACGATTTCGATGTTTTTATTGCCCATCGCGGCGCGGTAAACATTGCGCCCGATACGGCCAAATCCGTTGATTCCGACCTTGATTGCCATGAAATTCCTCCGAAAATTTGGATAAAGGAGGGGTTAAGCTAACACAGGGGTTTTCAAGGGTCAAGGCTCAAAACCCGTCGTCCGTTATCCGTCGTCCGTCGATCGCTTATCCGAAAATCCCTTAAAACCAACGGCTAAAGACCAACGACAAACAATCCATTTTAATAACGAGCCGTTCTCCCCAAAACCAAAGCACCGACCCACGCTACGCCTGCCATTTTCAAAACCTTCGCGCATTCTTCCAGCGTTGAGCCGGTGGTAAAGACGTCATCCACCAGAATAATCTTATCCGGCAAAGACTCCCCAGTCAGAACCTCATAGGCGCCCTTTGGACTTTTCAACCGCTCTTCCCTTTTAAGCGACATTTGTGGCGGGGTGGACCGCGCTTTCCGGAGGATCGGTTTCGCCGGGCAGAGGGTGAGTCGTGAAAGCTCCGTAGCCAATAGGCCCGCGGGGTTATAGCCTCTCTCCCTTTCCTTTTCGGGACTTTGCGGAACAGGAACTAACGTCTTTCCCTCACGCCAATAAGAATCAGGCACGGCTTGAACCATTTTTCCGGCGAGTTCCGTCAGCAGACTTTCCATTCCCTCAAATTTGAAAGCGTGGTGCGCAATCCTCAAGGGTCCTTCATAGGCTCCAAAGGACCTAACGTGATCCAGAAAATACGATCCGGTCCCGCAATCGCCACAGCGGATTTTCTCCGCCCCCTCAAACGCGCCCGGAGGAACGGAGACTCCGCAATGCTCGCAAGCCGGTTCTTCGTAGGGAGTGATCGAGTCGAAGCAGCGGCGGCAAAGGATATTGGAAAGCCCTTCTTGAAACGAACCGCCGCAGTGTTCGCAAATTTTGGGGAAAAGAAAATCAAGGATGGTTGTTTTAAAGGTCAACACAGAGCTCTGTTCCCTTATTTTATTACGGCTACCTTTTGGAATTCCTGATGTCCGCCGGCCATTTCCGTTGAAATGAGATAGACCCCCGAGGCCACCAAAGTTCCGTTCATGTTACGAGCGTCCCAGGACAAGGGATAGGTGCTTCCAGGCAGACCGTAAACTCCTGTGGCGAAATCATTATTCACCAGTTCCTTGACGAAAGTCCCATTCAAGCTGAAAACTTTAATGTTGACCTTCCCTGGCTGCGTCACGACGAATCGAATATTCACTTTTTGTTCGTTCGGTGCTCCCATGGGCCGGATAGCGTTTCGGTCCAGAGCCGTGCTGGCGCTCAGGGCATAAGCGATGATCGTTGAATAGGAGGTGGTGTGGACCAATCCCTGGGTCACCGCCTGGCTTGGGGAAACAAATCCTGGTAAGTCCGGCGGAGCGTCATAAGCCTGGATCAGATAGGTATAACTGGGTCCCCCGACCAGGGAAACCCCATCGGTAAAGTCCACATTCCCCGGAGCTTGTTCCCCGGGAGCGGCAGGAACAAGGCCCACCAAAGGTTGATAGACCGCTCCGCCATCCACGGAACGGTAAACACTGTAGCCGCCCAAGGGATACATCGTTTTAGTGTTGAAAAGATCATATAAACCTCCCGGCGCGGGCGGCAGAGAGGTGTCGGCGGGCCACCAACTCAAGGTGTTGCCGTTTTGGCCCTGAGCCACCGAAACGGCACCGTTAGAAACAATCGGCGCCGCCGCCGGAAGGGCGATGGCAGGCGGGCTGACCGCGGTCAGTCCCAGAGAATCCACCGTGATAATCCGATAGGTGTAAAAAGTTTTATCCAGGAGACCGGTATCCAGATAATTCACTCCCACGACACCCGATTTAATTGTCTGGTAAGCGCTGTCCGGTTCCGTGCCCAGCTTCCGCTGGATGGTGTAGCTATTGGTGGCGGTTCCCTGGTAAATCCACCGCAGCTGGACCAGGCCGTCATTCGAAAAAGCGATCAAGGATAGGAGAGGCTGGGGGCCGACGGTCACGGAAACGGAATTGGAGAAGGCGCTGGTTTGGCCGGTCAAGGAGGAAGCCGCGACTTTATAAACGTAACTTACCGAATCCACAACCGTTGAGTCCGTAAAGGTCGTGTTGGATAAACCTTTGAGTACGCCGCTGATGGAATTAAAAAGAGGCGTCGCTCCAGGCGTTTGGACGGCGCGGAAAACCGCGTAACCAGTCACATCATTGGAAGAGCTCAAGGTGACAGGCGACCAGGACAGGTTATTTTTTCCGGACAATGGAACGAGTGAAAGCGTCGGCGGCTGGAGCGGGATAACGGGCTGGGGCGCGGAAAGATCGCTGGAGCCACCGCTATTTTGAGCGGAGGCCCAATAGTTATAGACGATGCCCGGCGTCACGTTGGCATCCGGATAGCTCGTTGTCGGTGGCACGACGTTGGCGATGACCGTCGGCGTCTGGCTGGGATAAAGATTCCGGTACAAGGTGTAGTTAGTGACCGAAGCATTTCCCACAGGGGTCGCAAAGATCAGGGTCATCGCGGAAGAACTGGAAGTCATGGAAAGCACCGGGACGCTCGGCCACAACTCCACCGCCAAGGCGCCCGATAGGGCGGGATCCGCTTGAAGACCCATTCCCCTGGCCGCGGCCTTGTAGAAATTCGTCACTCCCGCATTATCGGGACCTAAGGTCGTGTCGGCAAAAAACGAGGCGGGCGCCGATATCGATCCCACCTGGCTGAAACCAAGGGAACCCGAAACCGTCGAGCGGTAAATAGTATAGCCGTCCACCGGAGCCGTGCTGTCCAACCCTGAAATCCAAACCAAATGGAGGGGCGTCACACCGGGAGTCGGCGTGGTGCCAGGCGGCGGCGTCACCCCAATTGTCGGCGTGACCGCGGGCGGAACCAATACACTCACCGGTTGGGACGGATCGCTCGGCCCCTGGGCGTTCTGGGCGATCACTTGATAGGATGAAACCGTGCCGGGCGTCTCGTTAAAAGAAATAGACATGGCGGGGCTGGGCGTAATGGTAGCGGTGGCGATTCCGTTTCGCAGGACCGAATAGCTGAGGACATTTTCTGAAGCGTTGTTCCCCGCCCAGGATAGGACCGATTGGTTCACCCCGCCGGACACCGTAACCCCCGACGGCACGTTCGGCCAGGTTTGGACATGCCCCTCGGGAGTTGGAAGCATCGTGGGATAAAGCGGGCTTTCCGCCGAAACCCCTCCGCTGTTTGCCCTGGCGGTCACCCGGTAATAATAGTTTTGTCCCGCCGCGACATTCGAATCAACATAGCTCGGCGCTGTTAGGGTTACCGAAGCGATGGGAGTAAAGTTAATGCCGGGGCTTGTGGAGCGGTAAATTAAAAAGGAATTAACTTCCGGCGTTGAAATTCCAAGCACCGGCGTGAGGTCCCAAGCCACATGAACCTCCCGGATCGCGGCCGGCGTCATCACCGCCGCCACGTGGTAAAGCGGCAGGGCGATTCCCGACAGCGTAGCCGCCTGGCTGAACCCTTGGGCGTTATGGGATTCAAGATAAACCACCTGGGCGCTCCAAGGAGTTGAACCGGGAGTGGGTTGATACGTCAGGGTGCCGGGGGCGGAACCGATGACGGCCATCGGCGTCGGGGTTACCGTGAGAAACGGCCAATCCGGACCATAGACACTGTAGTTATCCACTTGGTCGGAAATAGGATTGGCTAACCAGGAAAACTTGATCGTATTCACGTCACCCGAAACCGGCAATCCGAGGGGAGTTCCAGGGGCAACAGGTCCCGTTAAATTGATGGGATTAGAAAAACCAGAAAAAGCAGATGGGTTTCCCGCCAGATCCACGGCCACCACCCGATACAACACGGTGGAACCGGAAGATCCCGGAACAAAATCGTCAAAACTAGTTAGAGGCGCGTTAATGGTCGCGATCGGCGTGGGCGATAATGTAAAGGTCGGCGTCAGGAATGGCGCCAAGGTCCCGGTGGGAGTGGGTGTGGGGCTCACCACCGGAAAAATATTCCGATAAAGAACATAGTTCCGGGGGGATCCATAAAAACTGTCCCCGGGCACCTGCCAGGACACATTAACTTTGTTGTTGGTTCCAGGCACCGCCGCCGCGGTCACCAAACCCACGGGCTGAGGACCCAGCTTTAAGACACTAGGAGTCGACACCCCCAACAGACCGCCCAGCGACAATTGGTCGAAGGGTTCCACCCAGTAACTCCACCCATTCGCGTTAGAAACCCCGCCGTCGATGGCGATAAGGGTCGGCGTCGCGGAAGGATTGAACAGCACCGTGGCGAAGGGCGTCGGGGTGATGGTCGGAGTAGCGCTACCCATCGGCGTCGGACTTCCCGGCCGGCTGGCCGCGGGGGGAACGGGAACCCCATTCAAACTTTTATAGATCCGATAGCCGCCCAATCCATAGGTTCCAGCCGAGCCTTCACTCCAACTGACCGTTACTCCCTCGGTGGCGTTCACGGTGTTGTTCGGCGTAACCTGAATCGGATTAGGCACGCTGGATTTGAAAATATTTTCCTGAATAATATTGGAATCGGTGGAACCGGCCGCGTTCATCACCGCCACCTTGTAGCTGGTCGTCGCGGCTGCGGAACTCGAAAAAGGTATGGAAGTGTCGTCATAGCTATAGGTAGGCGACGGATTAACGACGGCAATGAGGGTCAAGGGCGCGCTTCCGGAAAAAACCTGGTAGGCCGTGACCCCTTCTGAATCGGCAGGCCCGTTCCAGAAAAGCCGGGCGCCATAACCTGAGATTCCGATTTCCGGCGTGGCCGCCGCCGAAACGAATCCGGTCAAAAACGGCGGAGCGGGCTTTGAAGTCCGGGGCAAGGCCGGATTCGTTGAAAAGGCCGGTGCCAGTCCCAAGGCTGGCGGCGTCTGATTGTCCACCGCCACCACCAGATAATAGAACCCCCGGGTCAGCAAAGAGCCTGCCTCCGAATCCGTGTAGGAAGTTCCTGTAACGGTCGCGATGGGAGTGGAAGCCAGCAGGGTCGCGGCGGGAACGGGGGTGGCGGGCAGAAGGGTGCCCGGGGTGGGGGTTCCAGTGGGCGGCGGCGTCAAGACGGCATATCGAAAAACCTGGTAATACGACACGGGGAACGACGAAAGGGGAATGCCCCAGGTTAGATCCAAGGCGTTTGAATGAAGGTTGGAAATGGTCACCGGTTGAACCGCGTTGGGAGCGGAAAATGGCAGCGCCGTGGCCGAGGCCAAAAGACCCAGACCGGTCGCGTCGAAGGCGCCAACTTGATAAAGATAATTCCTTCCATTGGTCACCTGATAATCGATAAAAGCCGGAGGCGTCCCCTCCGGGATAAGGACCAGGGGCGCCGGGGGGGTCACGGTCCCCGTGGGAGTGGCCGTGGGGGACGCGGTCGAGGTTAAAGTTCCGGTCGGAGATTCCAACACCAAATTCCGATAAAGGTAATAAGCGGTCGCGGCGGGAACAGGGCCCCATTGAAGGGACACGGCGCCATCGGAGGCCGAAGCGGTAAACCCGCCAGGCGCCGGAAGCGATGCCCAAGCCCTCATGCCGGCGAAAACCGTCAGGCTCAGGGCCAAACACCAGGCCGCCATTCTATTTTTATTTCGGCGATTCAAATTTTTACCTTTCATTAAAATGAAGCCCGCCTTTAAAAGCGGGCTTCCACTGATACGGTTCCCTGCCACAGCGTGTAGCTGAGCTGGGGATCTAAATCATTGGTGAAATACTCGTTGTCCAACTCCAAACCCACCCTCAAATTCTTCAAGGCATTGTAATTCAGGCCGATGGTTCCCCGGTATCTTTCGGAATGGATTTTGTTGTAAACATAAAGTGAGTCGTTATTGACGAACTCCATCAGGAAGGTCAACCTTAACTCAATGGCGTCCTGGAGTTTCAGCTTCCAATGGGTGAAGGGAATATGGATTTCCAGGTTCGGCGCGAATTTCTGGTTGTACTCGATGGAGCCCTGGTCGTCCAGCTGGGACGTCGTGGTACCGCGGGTGTTCAGCTCTCCCTGGGTCCGCTGGAGGCGGATATTTCCCTGGGCCTTGTTGTTGATGTCATAGGGCAGGGTCAGCGAATAGAGGTCGCTTTGTGAGGCCGTGTCAATCTGGGGCTGGTCCGAACTGTCATATTGGGTATTTTCAGTGCGGGTATATTGCACTTGAGCAGAGTTCAAATTGAAATTGACGAACGGCACCGTCAGAATCCTCTTGTTGTAGATAGTGGTCAATCCCAAAGTCCGGCCGTTTTGCTTCACTGGGTTGGATCCCTGCGATAGCAAACTCAACTGGTCGTTCCAAGAGCCGGTGGGCCTGAAATCCCAGATATCAAAAAGCTTGAAAGTGGCGTTGAGCTGATGGGCGATAGATTTGGACCCGGAAAGGGCCACACCAAAAGGGGGATCAATCAGCCATTTCTGGGTGTCCGTCAAACTGTCTTTAGAATAATTTGGCACCTGGGCAGAAGCGGTTTCAGTCCTTCCCCCGAATACGTTTAGGTTAATTTTTTGAAAAAGAGGAATCCAGGTTCCCGGGGACAAATTGACCGAATAATTCACCGTATTCGCGTTGTTAAATCTTGTTCCATCGGGGAACGAGACATAATCGTACTGGTTGCTCCCCGAATAGTCCACTCCGGGAGTAATCCCGGAGATGCCTCGGAAAACCACCCCGATTTTCGGTTGATACCTTTGCTGGAAAGGTGTGTAGTTGGGAACGGATCCCAGCACGCCAGGCGAGTTGGTGTTTCCCACCGCGTCCGTCAAGGAAAGCGTATAGCCGGGGGTAAAGACCAAGTTCTTCAGCAGCTCGGTGGTATTGGTCCACCCATAGGTCTGGATCCGGGTTGTCCTTTCATAGCGCGAGAAAAGCGCGTTGTCGAACTCCTGGGTGTCATGCGTTAAGGAAAAACTTTGGTTGAATTGGTTTGTCCCGATCGGCAGGGAAAAAACCTTGGCTGGGGCGTCGTAGGTCGAAGCCGCGATAAAATTCTCTTGTCCTTTCCGGCTGTTTCCCTGGACCCCCGACTGGGCTAAGTAGGATTTCTCGTAATCATCCGTCTCATAATTCGTGCTCCCCGATACCCGGATAGAGGTTAACCGCCCCCAATCAACCCCCAGGTCCTTGGTGTAGCCGATGCTGCCCGTCGTGTTGTCGGTCCGGGTATCAGGCAGGGGAAGATAATAGGGATTTTGTTTCTGGGCATCTTCCGTATAGGTGTTCTGCTGGGTCACGTGGAACTCCGTGACCAAGGGCTGGGCGAATAGCTTCACCGCGCTGGAGGCATAGTCCGCGCCGACCTGGCGGGAATGCTGGAAATGGGTGGAGGTCTGGTCCATTTGTGTGAACCCCGAGTCCACTTCCCTGTACCTGGTATTGATCGTCGCGAAATTGTCGCCCAGGTTCAAGGCCGCGTTGACCCGGCGGGCCACGCCTGAGCGCTCTGCGGGGTTGTCGGTCCTCAGGTTATTAATCCAAAGTTCTCCGGCCTGGGCGGAGGGCGCGTTGGGTGAAATGACTCCGAAGCTGACTTGCGAAGTCCGGCTGATATAGGGGGTTCCGACCTGCGAACGGTTGCCCTTGGAGCCGTCCAGGGGAATGATGACTGAGTTCCAACTATTCTGAAAGCCGCTGGTCAAGGGAACGTTGTATTGAAAATAATTCAACTGGTCGTTGCCCAGTCTTATGAAAAGAATTTCCCCCGGTTGGAAACTTTTCACCTGAAGGTCGAAACGAAGCTCCTGGTAATCGGTGAAATCCAGACCCTGGTTGAAAAGCCGGGTCGCGTAATAGATGGGTTTGCCGTTCACGTTTCCGGACGGCTCAAAATCGGCAGAGGACAGGTTATAGGTGATCTTAAGGGATTTTTCCGTGACCGTTACGGACGAACTACCCGAACTATCAGTAATGGTGATAAACCTCAGGGTGGGGTCATAGCGGCTGTCCTGCTCCTTGCTGATGGAATTCACGTCAAACTTACTGCTGTTGACGGTCACGCCCTGGTTGATATTGGCGGTCGGGTCCACTTGCAGTTGCCAGAGGTTCCGGGCGAAGCTGATATTTTCCAGCAGAAAGGAACCGCTGGCCTCGGACAGGGTGGACCCGGTGGTCCAAACCCGCACCGTGCGGATGATCTGGGGATTGGGACTTCCCTGGGCGTGGAAAAAATAATTGATGCCGTCCGAGGTGGAATTGGAGCTATCCAAGGCCGTAAAATCCACGGGAATCTTGACCTGACGCCATCCCGTCCAATTGGCCTGGACGCCGTACTCAAAGTAGGAGTCCGTTGGTTCCCATTGATTGTCTCCATTGATGTCCTCGGTCAAATAGGTTGTGTTTACCCCTACGAATCTACCCTCCTGTGTCGGAGCCCCCACGGTGACCGGATTTCCGATAAAGCCGTAATTATTGTAAAAATCCTGTAAAAAATTGGTGGTGTCTCCCGTGAAGGCCCAGGGGGTTCCCGGGGCGTAAAAGGTTGGAATTCCGTATTCGGAGACGGCTTGGTTGGAAGTTCCGAGGTTGGGGTCATGATCCAGTATATTGTTTCCATTGGAATCCTCGTTGATGAGGCCGAAGTCGAACATCAGCCACTTCGTCTGTCCGTCGTTGTAGATCCAAGTCTGGAAGAATTTGGTGCTGGACAAATCCACGCCCGTGGCCGAAATCACCTGCCGCAATCCCGCCCATCGTTGGTTAGTCAAGTGCGAATAGGGAAAGCGCATGACCGAAACGGCATCTTTGGGATCGTGGGAAGATTCCAGGGAATAAACATGGCCTCCCACCCCCGGTACGGTGGGATTCAACGCGTAGGTGATAACGCCAAAATCATCGCCCGTGACGTCATTGAAAAAACGGACGCGGTTATTCCCAGCGACAGGTTCCGAAATGGGCGTAAGCCCAGGTAAAAAAGCCGGAACGGGAAGCGGCTTGGACGAGACCAGCCAGCTTTTCGAGTCTCCCAAGTTCGGCCCGGTGGTATTGTCGATGCCCTCCATATTGTCCACCATCGCCACGCCGTTTTCACCCTCGGCGTTGAAGGTGTCGGGGTTGAAATAGCTTTGGGCCACTTCGCCGGAAAGCTTGATGTTGAAGGGTGGCTTCCAATTTTCCAGTCCGGGAATGATCCCCGTGAAAGATTGGATTTCCTCCGAGCTGATATCGTACTTGGCGTCCGCGTCGATCACCGCCAGGGAATTGGGTGAGGCCCCAATCTGGGGCACATCGGTAGGCTGTTGGGTGGTGGTGTAAAGGAAGGTGGAACCCAAAAGCAGGTTATCGGTCAGGTCATACTCCGCCCGGGCGCCCAAAATATTGCTTTGTCCGAAGGATCCGAAGGGGGCGTACTCATAGGTGACGACGATCTGGCTGTCGGGCCGCAAGATGCTCTTGTCCACGAAATCGAGGAAACCCGAAGTGTAATCAAAGGAATAATCCACGTCTCGGCGGAGCTTGCGTCCGTCCAAATAAACCGATTCGCTGGCCCGGATGATATTGAAACGGCCCAGGTTGAAAAAATCCAGTTTGGTTTTGTATTCCAAATGGATTCTTCTGGCGCTGGTCGGCGGAGTGGTCTGGCTGTAGACGTCGTTGGGGCCGATGCCGCCCGTCGTGTCGTTGTTGGCGAAGGGCCTTTCCGGGAAAAAAAGCGGCGGCGCGTTATAGGCGGGGCTGGTGTTGGCCACGGTCAAGATATTCAAATCCAGATCCACGTTGTAAGCCCAAGGCCCGTTGGCTTTGGTTTGAAGGGTGTTATTGGTGCCCTGGTCGATGACCTCGAATAAAAAGTCCGGGTCCTGCTGAGGGGGAATGATTTTGTCCCGGCCCAGGTCAAAATAATTCAAAAGGTAATAGGGGCTGACTGCAGCGGGATTAACGTTGTCCTGAAGCAGGTGTGCCCCATTGGAAAGGATTCCATTGGGATCCACCTGCAGGCCAGCCGTCGACAGATCGATCAGCCCGCTTCCGGTAAAGCCGATAGGAGCCCCGACCTGTGGAATGAAGGCCGCCGCGATTTTGCTGGAGCCGGAAAGGGCCCGGATAAAAGTGATGACGCCGGTGGCGTAATTGATGGTGTAATCCCTGCCCGGAAGCCAATGCTCGAAGTAGCCGATAAAATTGGTATTGCCAGGCGGAGGCAATATGCCATTTCCCGGGTCTATCCAGATTTGCTCGCTGTTGTTCTGGGGCAGGGCCTGGTTCACCACTTGACCCCCGATTGTTACCAGATTGGACGCCCGGGTGATGAGAAAATAACGGAACCTCAGGTAATCAATGTCCTGGATGTCCTTTTTCACCTGAACATAATTTCCCGTGAATACTTTCGTCTCTGAGATCCCCTTAGTCTGGGCGAAGAAGGACGTGAATCGGAAATTGTCGATTTTCATCTTGGCCTGAAGCCCGAATAACTGTTTGCTGAAACCGGCGAATTCGGTATTGGGAAGGTAGAGTTGAAGATCCCCGAAGGCCACTTCCTGGATGGGGCTGTCTTCATCCCCGTGGTACACGATCGAAATGTCCTGCTTGCTCTGGTCCACACCCGTGGTCGTGCCGTCATTGCGGTTGACGTCACTGTAATCCACGTTGACGTCGACGTTTTTGCCCACCTTGCCCTGCAGATTGACCACCAATTCCTGGTTGACCTGGGTATTGTTCACCGTATTGGTTATTCCGTTCAGGGTCGCGGGCCGGTTGTAGGTTTGAAAACTAAAAACCGCCGAGATTTTTTTATACCCCTGGATGGAAAGCTGGGTGTCCGCCGGCAGCTGCAAGTTAAGAATTTTTTGCTCCGGCACATTCAGCACTTTTTCTTCTTCCGGAGCTGGAGCGGGCGTGGGATTCTCGGCTTCTTTTTTTTCCTCGGCGGTCATGGGAATTTCCATTCCTTCCGGGGTTATGGCGGCCTCGTCCGAGTAGGGGCTGACATCACCCTGGGGCCCCACCGCGGCGGCGACATAGAAATAGTCTTCCTTGTTTCTCGGAGGGCTCATGCTGTTTTCAACCCCGTCCAAAAAGTAAGGGGCCGTCAAGGGCTTCAGGTTAATGAGGTGATATCCCCCGCCCGGGACGGTGGACCGGTAAATGTTATAGGCGGTGACATGGACATCGGCCGGAGCCGCGTCCCAGGAAAGATAAACCCCGTCTTTGAGAGCCAATATTTTAAGCCCCGTCGGCGCCGGCGGAGGGCCTTGATAGGCAATGGACGCGGGAGAAGCGGCCGCGGCGGCCGTGTTGGAGGCACCGTCGATCGCGTCCAAAACTTGAATTTCCTCTTGAGGGCTTAGACTTAGGTCAGAGACGGGAGCGGAAGCGCTTTTGGCCTGGGCGTTGGCGGGGGTTGCTCTGGGAGATTGAGCCGAAGCCTTTTGGCCCGCCGAGAAAAAAAGCGCGAAAATAAAAAAAAAGCCCAAAAAGAAAAGACGGCTCCCCCCCTTGGAAAAGACGGGAACTTTAGGTTCCATCGGTGAGCGGTGAAGTGGCATCAAATTTTCCTCATTTTTTAAAACCCAAACGAACGGGGTGCTGAAAAATATTTTCATATCCTGTCTACAGCCCCGGGTTAGGAGCAAATCGCATTACCCCCTGTTTTCAAGGGGGATGATTCGCGACCCAAATACGAAAAAGTCCGTTTCTTGGACTTTTTCATCATCCTGCTAATCCAATCCCAACACTTTTTTCAAATCGTCCAATCTTTCACGGCTAATGGGCAGGCGGGTTTTCGCTTGATCAGATAACACCGCCAGATATTTCCGGTCGCCCTCATGTTCCAGTTCCTTGAGGTAGTCCAGATTAATAATGGCGCTGCGGTGGATCCTTAAGAATTTTTCAGGATCCAGCCTCTGAGCAAGGGTATCCAGCCGGTCATCGGCCAAGAGTTCCTGCCCCTCGACCAAGAGCAAGGCGTAATGATCCTTGGCCACGATCGCCGATACCTGGGAGGGATTGAAAACCCGGTATTTGGATCCGCACTTGATGGCCATCCGCCTTTTAACGCTCCCCTCTTCCATCTTCTTGAAAAATTGTCGGAACCCCTCGGGCGAGGCCGGGTTTTTCCGTTTCCGAATCCGCTCCACCGTTTCGGCCAGCCTTTCCGGGGAAACCGGCTTGACCAAATAATCCACCGCGGAAAGCTCAAAAGCTTTAAGCGCGTGCTCGCTGTAAGCCGTCACAAAAACGACCTCCGGCCCCTTCCCATCCCAGGCTTCCGCCACTTCCAGGCCGTTCAGTTCGGGCATTTCGATATCCAAAAAAACCAAATCCGGATCCAACTTCTGGGCGGCCTGAAGCGCTTCCAATCCATTGGAGGCTTCTCCCGTCACTTTCAAATCCGGGAAGCTTGAAATCATTCTCGCCAGGCGGGAACGGGCCGGAGCCTCATCATCCACGATTAAAACTTTTATCATTTTTCCTCCTTCGGCGAAGGATCACTATTGATGAGCGGCATCATTAAAAGCACTTTGGTTCCTTTTCCCGGCTTGGAAGTGATTTGCAGCTGCCCTTCAGCGCCAAAGCCTAATGCCAAACGCTTGCGGCAATTCTCCAGCGCCGTCCCCGACCCCGCGACATTGGAATAGCCGAAGCCGACGCCGTCATCTTCGACCCCTATTTCCAAATGGCCGTCCTTACGCCCCGCCTTGATGAAAAGATTTCCGCCGGAAGCCCGGGACGAAAGCCCGTGCTTGACCGCGTTCTCCACCAGGGGCTGCAGCAGCAGCACGGGAATGAATATTTTTTCCGGCTCCAGCCCCTTCTCCATTTTTATTTTCACCCCGAGCCGGGGGCCAAACCGCACCTGCTCAATTTCCAGGTAGTCCCGGCAAAATTCCAACTCCCTTTCCAAGGTGTGGAAGGACTTTCGCGACGCCGTCAAAACCCCTTGAAACAAGGCCGAGAGTTTCACCACGACTTTCTCGGCCTTCACCGGATCATCGTGAATTAAAGAGGCGACCGTGTTTAATGTGTTAAAAAGAAAATGAGGATTCATTTGATCCTTCAGTTTGGTTAAAAGCGCCTGAAGCCGTTCTTTTTCCATCTCCTCCATTTTCAGCTGGCTCCAACGGGCCGCGTCCCGGAGGTCCTGCCAGGACATGAAAAGAAAACAAAGCAGCAGAAGAGCCCAAACCCAAAACACTTCCGCGCCGATATATTTCCAATAGAATTCCACCGGGATCGGGTCGCCCGCGTAAAAAAAATTGATGGCGCCCACCATCACGTGCAGGGCCAGATAAAGTCCCGCCGGCGCCACGAACGCCAAAAACAAAAGGTGCCATCCGGTTCCGTGCCGGGGCAGATTTTTATGAAACCGGACCGACCATACTTTTTCCACCGCCTTAAACAAACGCGCCATCGCCATGCCGAACAAAACCACCAGGGTCGCCTCGGAGAGGCTCCAACCCCAGCGGAAAAAGATAGAAGAGAGGGTTCGATTGCCCAGCGCTAAGCTGACCAGGAGGGTCCAAAGCGGGTTCCAGAAAAGAAGCAGCTTCAGAAAGGAAACGGTGAATTCCCGTTCAAAATCCAAGGCGAATAATTTTTTCCAAACTTGATTCATGGCGGCCTTTTTCCTCTCCGCGCTTTCCGCGCTCAGCCGGTTCCGCCGGGGGGCGGGAAAGGTCCATCGGGCGGTCCATCCGTCCCAAATCATAACAATCCGTGGAATGCTCCATGGGCTCATTTTTTGATTTTTTAGTTCCACTTTCTGATCCCCTTCCTCAACAAAAGGCCCCGCCGTCCTGTTGTCAACCTCTAAAATACCGCACCCTAAAAATCGTTTTGGAACGAACTCTCGAAGCGACGATATTAACAACCCAACAGCCGTCTTCCGTCCAAAACCCCGGCGTTTCTACCGAAAAGGCTGTGGTATACTGCCCTCCGAAAACACCGGCCTCGCGAGGATTTAGATTTGAAAACCGTCTACCGGTACGTCCTGATGGAAATGCTGCCCGCTTTTCTTTTGGGCGTAACCTTGCTAACCGCCTTGTTCATGCTCAACAAGGTCTCCCTGCTTTTAGACCTGGTGTTGAACAAAAGCGTACCCCTATGGGACACCTTCCTTCTTTTCTTCAGCCTCATGCCCTTTATATTATCCCTCACCATCCCCATGTCGATGATGGTGGCGACTCTATTGGCTTTTGGCCGATTAAGTTCGGACATGGAAGTGACGGCCTTCAAAAGCAGCGGCGTTCACTTATTTCAACTGATCGCCCCGGTGCTGGCCTTGAGTTTTTGCCTGACTCTATTCATGATTTTTTTCAACGACAAGATTTTGCCCGCCGCGAATTACACCTTCAAAAAAACCCACTTTAAAATCTTAAAGGACCAGGCCAACGT
Source organism: uncultured bacterium (assembly GCA_964531065.1). Classification (GTDB taxonomy): domain Bacteria; phylum Oederibacteriota; class Muellerivitia; order Muellerivitales; family Muellerivitaceae; genus PALSA-1180. The sequence goes on along the minus strand of CAZHFP010000030.1, from coordinate 3,239 downwards.
CGCCATAAAAGAGCGGGTTTGGATCGATAAGTTCGAGGGTTATCAGCTCTATATCGACCGGGAAAACCGGGAAGGCTTGTTCGAGGACGTCAAGATGTTCTTCCATTGGTCCACCCAAACCTCCATGCAAACCGCCCTCTCAAAGACCGGAACCCTCATCAGTGACCCGAACACTTTCCAGCTTTTTTTCAGAATGAATCAAGGCGTGATCAATTGGGATAACCAGAATTACCACACCTATAACCGCCTTTATTTCGACCGTTTCACAACCCGGCTCAATCTGGAAAATCAGCTGGCGAGGATGACGGACGTCAAAAAAGATTTCGAGGAGATGAACCTGTCCGAATTGTCCAAAGAAATAAAGGCGGCGTCCGATGCCGCCCGGAAAAATTCCCTGATCATCGAATTCCACAAACGCCTCTCGCTTCCCTTCGCCTGTCTGGCCCTCGCCTGGTTTTGCGCCCCGCTCGGCCTTTGGGTTCGTTCCAAGGGTTTTATCGGTTTCGTGCTGGGCCTAGCCATGATCTTTATCTATTATCTCATGTTCAACTTGGGCCAAGTTTTAAGCGAGAGGGGGGTGGTCCAGCCGATTTTCGGACTTTGGTGGGCCAACGGAATCCTTTCGCTGGCCGGAGCGGTTATTTATTACGTCGTCATCAGCGAATCCTCCGCGTTTCGAATGAGCTCTACTTCATTTGTTCACGGTTCACGGAACAGCCAAAGAAAGGGATAAGTTTTGAGACAAAAAATTCACGACTTTAAATTTAAACGGAATCTTCCGCCGCCGTCTTTAACCGCCGCCTTTAGGCCCGGAGCCGCATTATGAAAATATTGACCCGGTACATTCTTTCCGAATTTTTCGGCCCCTTTATTCTTTCTCTAGCCGGTTTCAGCGTCCTGATTCTAGTCATCCAGGTTTTCAACGACATCAAGATCATCCTCGAGTTCAAACCCGGGTTTTTATTGACGCTGAAATATTTCACGCTTCAAATCCCCGAACTGCTGGTAAAAATCATCCCCATCGCCATACTGATGGCCGTGCTCTTTTCCCTGAGCCGTCTTTCCAAGCATAGCGAGTTGATCGCCATGAGGGCGGGCGGCGTCAGCATTTCCCTCGTGGCCATTCCCCTTTTCTTCACCGGCCTCGCGGTCTGCCTCTTCAGTATTTTTTTAAATGAGGCGGTCGTTCCCAAAACCGCCATGATGGTCCGCCACGCCAAGGTCGTCGAGATCCAGCACCAGCCGGAGCAAACCGCCTCCCAAATCCGCCAAAATATCTCCATGATCGGCGCCGAAAACCTGGTTTACCACATCGGTTCCTTTAACGGCGTCTCCCAAACCATGAACGATATCTTGATTTTGGAATTTGACCGATCGAACCACTTAAAGTCCAGGCTTGACGCCCAAAGCGCCCATTACGAAGACGGCCGTTGGGTTTTTTCGAACGGCTATCTCCGGGCTTTTGACGAGTCCGACACGGAAATTTCCGCCCAATCCTTTAACCGGTTCCCCATGACCTTGGCGGAAAAACCCGGGGATTTCCTGAAGGAACAAAAGGAACCGCAGGAATTAGGCTTGGCCGAATTGACGGCCTATATCCGGCAGTTAAAAACCAACGGCTCGGATTACCACAAGGAACTGGTAGAGCTGAATAAAAAAATCGCCGTACCCTTCGGATGCGTCATTCTGGCCATCTTGGGTGTGCCCTGGGGTTGGACTATGAACAAATACAGCGGGGTCGTTTTCAGTTTTGGAGTTTGCCTTCTGGTGGCTTTTTTTTACATCGGGGGAATGGAAGTGGGCCATCAGCTGGGAGACTCGGGCGTCCTTTCGCCGTTTATCTCCATGTGGATCATGAATCTATTATTCGGGATCCTCGGCCCCTGGCTCTTGATCCGCAATAACCGCTGAACGAATCCCCGGTTTTAAACCCCTAGAATAAACAGGCCGTTTTTCTCAGCCAATGTCTTGGCCTTTTCCTGTTCCAGAAAAAAAACTTTTCCAGCTTTCACGACCAGGCCCTTGGCCTCGGCCTTGACGAGGGCTTGAATGGTCTTCAATCCGATCGTGGGCACGTCAAACCGCCAGTCCTGGCGGGGACTGGGAACCTTGACGAGGATCGTTCCAGGACCCGCCCATTTCCCAGCGCGAATAATCGTCTCGTTGGTTCCTTCCATTCCTTCGACCGATACCACGGCACCCTTCTTAACGACGATCGTTTGGCCCACGCCGGCCTTCGCCAACGCGGCCGCTAACTTTAATCCCTTGGAAATTTCCTCGAACGCCTTTGACCCTGACTTTTCTCCGGTGAGCCAACCCCTTTTGGCCAGCAGGCCGTCCATCAGGGTACGGCTGTCCAAAACCTTGGTTCCGTTTTTCGCCAACTCGCCCGCTACCGCCGTTAAAAGAGCTTCCCCGGAACGGTTTTTCAATCCGGCCCATATCGATAGGGCCTTCCAGTCTAATTTTAAATTTTTAAAATGCTGGGAATGCTGGATTTTTCCCAGCATCACCGTTTTCTTAATGCGGTGTTTTTTAAAAAAGGAAAGAAGCGCGCCCAGTTGGCCCGATGAGATCCAAATCATTTCCCCGCTGAGAGATTCCAGCCGGCGGGAGGCCGATTCTTTGATCCCCACCGTCAACAATCGATAGCCCTTTTTCCCCGCCTGCTGGGCAAAATGAAGAGGAAGTTCCCCCGAACCAGCGATGAGACCCATTGACGTTGAAGCAGCCACAGATACCCTCCAAGCAGAATTCAAAACCTATTGGCCACAGACGGGACTTTGCCCCCGCACGGACACGTTTCGCAGGTGCAGATTAAAAAGGAAAGATAAAACCAAAAAATAAGCATTTTTTATTTTTAAAACCAGGTTGAATAATTTTTTTCATCCGTATAAATCCGTGTTCATCTGTGGCTAATTCGTCTTTTTCCCCGTTGGTGATCAGCGGACAAGTCCGCGGGAAGCGGAGGCCAGAAAAGCCGAAAGATGCCGAATCTCCTCGGTCTGGGGAAAATCGGCGGACAAGGCCTGGAGCGCCTCTTTCAAGGTGAGGTTCTGGCGGTAAACCACTTTATGGGCTTTCTTGAGCGATTCAATTGACTCTTTGGAAAAGCCGGCCCGCTCCAACCCGATCTGATTGACTCCGTGAATTTTCAAGGGCTCATCGCCCGCGATCATGAAAGGCGCCACATCCTGAACGACCCGAAAGCCTCCGCCGATCATGGCGTGTTTCCCGAT
>CAZHFP010000029.1:14464-23439 GCA_964531065.1 uncultured bacterium | reverse complement strand
CTGGGCCCGGCCAACCCCGGTTATCCGGTCAAGGCCGTGCCGGGCACCGGCACCAACGTGCCCCTGTGGATACTCGGCTCCAGCCTGTTCGGGGCCCAACTGGCCGGCCAATTGGGACTGCCTTTTTCCTTCGCCGCCCATTTCGCCCCGAAGCTTTTATTGGAAGCTCTTGCCGTCTACCGCGCCCATTTCCAACCTTCGGTCCAGCTGAAAAAGCCCCATGCCATGGCCTGCGTCAATGTGATCGCCGCCGAGACCGACGGGGAAGCCCAGAAGCTTTTCACCTCGACCCAGCAAAGCGTCACCAATATTGTCAGGGGAAAAAGGGGCCAGCTGCCTTGCCCCATCGACGATATCGAAACCTATTGGACGCCGACCGAAAAGGTCCACACCCAGGAATGGCTCGCCCGTTCCTTTGTGGGTTCGGCCAAGACGGTGAAAAAGGGGCTGAAGGAATTCAGCGAGGAAACGAAAGTGGAGGAAGTGATGGTGAATTCGGCCATCTACGACCACCCAGCACGGTTGAAGTCCTATGAGATATTGAGCGGGGTCATGGAAAAATAGGGACTTATTTCGAAAGGCCTATTAAATACCCAATAACTGAGTTTGCTTCGTCGCTAACACCGATGTAAGACGCTCCTCGCAATGACATCGTAAACGAAAATAAGGGTCAGGTTCTGAACACGCCAGCAGGAATTGACCGATATTTTAAAGTGCCGTTTTCAAAACCGGACCCTGGTTTTCACTCCGTTCCACTTGACGTATAACGCTTCCCGTTATACCCTTAAAGCATGATCCGAAGCTTTAAGGGAAAAGAAACCCAGCTTATCTTCAACCGGACTTTTTCCCATCGGCTGCCGCACGACATTCAAGCGGTGGCCTTTCGAAAACTCCGAATGATAAGCAGGGCGGTATCCTTGAACGATTTGAGGGTTCCCCCGGCAAACCATTTGGAAGCCCTGCACGGGAACCGAAAGGGCCAACACAGCATTCGGATCAATGACCAATGGCGTGTTTGCTTTGAGTGGCGGGCCGGGGACGCCTACAACGTTGAGATTGTGGATTATCACTAGGAGGAACCATGAGGACATCTAAAATTCCGCCGCTTCATCCCGGCGAAGTGCTCCAAGAGGAGTTCTTAGTCCCTTTGAAGATTAGCCAAAATAAGTTGGGCCAGGATCTGGGGGTTCCCCCCCGCCGTATTAACGAGATCATCCAAGGGAAAAGGGGTGTCACCGCTGATACGGCCTTGCGCCTTGCCAGGTATTTCAATATGTCTCCCCAGTTTTGGCTTGGCTTGCAGATGGATTTTGAACTAGACCAGGAAGCCGACCACCTTGCCTCCAGATTGAAAAAGGAAGTCCACATCTATCAGGCTGTTTAATATCAGGTTAATGAACAAAGGGTCAACACAGCATCCGCATCAACGACCAAAGGTAATGTCGAGAGGGCTTTGCGGCCCGCCATTTTTCAATTCATGGCATTTTCACTTTGTTTGGGGTACCATTCCGCTTGATTAAATCATTGCCGGGAGACTTTATGAGATTCATTGGACTCTTACTGGTCTTTTGCGGATCGATCATGTTGCAAGGCTGCTGCACCTGTATTGTCGGGCAGATCTGCCATTTCACTCCCTCCAGTGGAACGGCGGCTGAAACAAAGGCTTCGCCAAAGAAAAAGGCCCAGTCCTCCAAAGCGGACACGAATTTCGAACCCCAAAAATAGGGGTCAGGTCTTAAAACGGTAGTGTTTAAAAGCCTTTGCGGGCCGCCATTTCTACTTCCGTAGAACTGACCTGAAAACAAGACATTTATTATCATTTTGGGAATAAAATGACATCGCATTTATCTTCCCTCTGCGTTCTATTGCTCGTTGTAGTTTTCCTCCAACCCTGTGATGCTCATGGCCTATCAGGGGGTAATGGTGGAGTACAAAATCGAATTCGGGAAGTTGGGCGTGCGCTACCGAAAGCTGCGTCTTGAACGGAAAATGGTTCAAGAGGATGTTCTTGCCCACGGATTCTCTGTCCGCCACTATCAACAGCTTGAATCGGGACGTCCCCATTCTCTGAAGACTTTTTTCCGTGTTTCTAAAATGTTTAAAATTAATCCTGAAGTCCTGATTAAGGGTGTTTTTAATGTTAGAGGGTCTCGATAAAATTGACTGGAAAAATGTCCGGTATTTCAACGGACCCGCATTTGACGTTCCCAAACTCCTCCGTAATTTACTTTCAAACGACAAGAAAGATCAAAGCTCGGCCATACTTGAGCTCTTCGATAAAATTTGGCATCACGGAACCATTTATGAGGCGACTGCCAAAGTTGTGCCTTTTCTCTATGAAATTTTGCAAAACCCTTCCTGTTCTGAACGGTTTTCCATTCTTTGGCTTTTAGGCGTTATTGCCAAAGGACGTTCCCATCACCAAGACTCCCCTCTTGAACAAAAGAACGAAGTGGAAAAGGAAATCGTTTGGGCAAAAGACGCCCATGACGCGGTCCGGCAGGGAGTGAAAACAGTGCTTGGCCTTTTGGGCGAAGGGGACAAGGATCTGCGCCTCCCGGTGGTGCTGTTGTTGGCCTCACTGCCGGAAGAAGCCCGCCAAATTACACCCGTACTATCATCCGTGCTTTCGATGGAAAAAAACGCCGAGACTCGGGCCGGTTTAGGCCTGGCCCTGGCATTGCTGGGTGAATTCCACCTGGAAGCCTTTCGTTCCGAAAACACCAAGTTACCCCCAGTGTTAATCGAAACCCTCGCGAAAGCCTGTCTACAGGACAAGGGGTTGTGGGCCGCGGCGCATCAAACGATTGAGGAATGCCTTTTAGCGACGGCGGGCCAGCAAGATAAAGACTGGCTTTTTGATGAGAAAAAACTTTTGGATTCAACCAGCCTCAATTAATCGGCTTTTCAACCCTTTGTTTAAATGTTCTTCCTTTGCCCCGTGATGGCCGCGACAAAAGCCTGAAATAGAACTTTAAAAGTAAACTCTCCTGGGTTTGGCGGGCCGCCCTATTCACTCCTTTCAAAATCCCTTTTAATTCAATCGGCAAATTGCCGACCCATCGGTTTCACTCAGGCGTCTAAACCCCATCTTTCCCAAACGGAATAAAAAGAGGGGGGCGGATGAAGGGTATCCACAAAACCAATAAACCCAGCATTGGCAATGTCGAAATGCAGAAGGCCGCTTTTCAGCAGGCGAAAGCCAAAAAAGCCGGCTTGGCCAAAGCGGCGGAAGAAACCTTGAAATTCAACAAGTTGGTGGATGAGTCCAAGAAAAAGGTTGCCGGGAAACAAGAGGGTGAGGCCGGGGCCCAAAGGGACGGGGGCCATGGCCGGGAGGCAAAACCGGAAAATTTCCTGGGGAATGGGCCGATCGATGAAGATGAGGAAGGCCCCTCCCGTCCGACTTCGCTACGGATCGATATCAGAATTTGATGAGAAATTCTCCCGTTCGGAGATAAAATTCAATCGCGTCCTGGCTACCAGGGAATTAACCTTTTGAAGGCTCAACAGAGATCCTTCGCTCGCTCAGGATGACAAATTAAATTCTTTGTCGGAAAGATTCCTGTTCTTGGAAAATAATCAATCCTTATCAAAAACTCCCATCCACTTGGTCATCGGTACTCCCTGTTACGGCGGCCTGGTCACCAGCGCCTATTTTTCCTCCGTCCTCAAACTTCAGGAAGCCTGCCTGGGCCAAGGGATTACTTTGACCTTCCTCATGCCGGGCGGGGATGACTTAATTGAAAGGGCCCGCCAGGAAATCGCCGGGACCTTCCTTGAGATGCCCGATGCCACCCACCTTTTATTCATCGACGCCGATATCGGATTTGAGCCGGAACAGGTTTTCCGCTTGATCCATTTTAATTCGGAGGTGGCCGCCGCCGTTTATCCCTTGAAGCGCGTTGACTGGGAAAGGGCCAAGGCCGCGGCCTTGGCCGGCCGTGAAAGAATCGAATCGGCTTCCTTGTGTTACGCCCTGGAGTTGGAGAAGCCCGTCCAGGTCCGGGATGGATTCATCCGGGTGCGTTCCACCGGCACGGGGTTCCTTTTGATCAAGCGGAAAGTTTTTACGGCCATGATGGAGCGTTATCCCGAACTTCGTTATTCCAATGAGTCCTCTTCCCCCCGCTTTGCCCTGTTCAACTGCCTGATTGACCCTGAAACGGGAATTTATTTAAGTGAAGACTATAGTTTCTGCCGGAGGTGGACCGGGATGGGCGGGGAAATTTGGGTGGATCAGAAGAGCCGCCTCAACCACCTGGGCCAGGCTTCCTTCGCCGGTGAAATGACGCCTGGCGCCTTTCCCAAGCCGGAGATGGGAGGCGGATCATGAAGGCGAACCTTGTGATCGGCACGCCTTGTTACGGCGGCCAGGTCACCAGCCTCTACACCCAGTCCGTCCTCCAATTTCAGAAAGCCTGTTTCAACCGGGACGAAGTCCAGCTTAATTCGGTGGCCCAATGGGGGGATTCGCTGCTCACCCGCGCCCGGCAGGGAATCGTGACGCAGTTTTTGTGGGACGAATCCGCCACCCATCTTTTGTTTGTGGATGGGGATAGGGGTTTTGAGCCGGAGCAGGTGTTTCGACTCCTTCATTTTGACGCGGATTTCACGGCGTCACCTCGAGAGAAAGGTTCTTTTGAAACGGCAGGACTGGCGCCTTTGGTGAGAAATGGTTTCGTGAAGGCGAGCGCTGTCGGGGCGGATTTGATGCTCCTGAAGAAGTCCGCTTTGAAATCCATGATTGGCCGATATCCGGAACTCCGCTACAAGAGCGAATTTGGAACCGGTCCAGACGATCCCCGGCAATGGAGCTACGCCCTTTTTAACTGTCGGATCGACAAGGACAGCGGGAAGTTTTTAAGCGAGGACCAAAGCTTTTGCAGGCGCTGGACGGACATGGGCGGTGAGATTTGGGTGGATCAGGGCGTCGAAGGCTGAGCGGCCCTTTTATTTCGGGAATTATGTCCCTTTGGCAAAGTAGTAACTTTTTCCCTCGCCCCTTGAGGGAGAGGGTAGGGTGAGGGGTGCTTTTAGTGTTTAAACCACCCTCATCCCGGCCTTCTCCCCTCAAGGGAGAAGGGGAAAATCTTAAAAAACATTTATTTACATCCGCGTTGCCAAGTGCATCGTTCCGAATAGATTCTTCGAAGTTGTTTAGGCGGAAGTCCACTTTGAGTTAATATAGGAACCATGTCCCAACCCAAAACCCACATCGTTGTTGGAACGCCCTGCTACGGGGGCCAAGTCACCAGCGTCTATACGACCTCTCTCATGAGGCTTCAATTAGCCTGCCAGCAGGCGGGGAACATCGACTTAACCGTCAACCTTTTATCCGGCGACGCGCTCATCACGAGGGCCCGGCAAAACATCGTGGCCCATTTTCTTGAAAACCCCTCAGCGACCCATTTGCTTTTTATTGACGCCGATATCGCCTTTGACCCGGCCCAAGTTTTCCGCCTCTTAAATTTCAACGTGGACCTGGCCGCTGCGGTTTACCCGACCAAGCGCATCGATTGGGAAAAGGTAAGTGAGTTGGCGAAGGCGGGAAAAGCGAATCTGGAATCCTCAGCCCTTTCCTACGTGCTGGAGTTCGACGACCCGAAAAAAATCGCGGTGAAGGACGGTTTCGCCAAGGTGCGCTACGCGGGCACAGGATTCATGCTGATCAAAAGGGAAGTGCTGATCAAGATGATCGAGCATTACAAGGATTTGCGCTACAGCCGGGAACACCAGGCCCAAGACCCGCTTCGCAACAGCCCCTGGCGTTCCGCCCTCTTCAACTGCCTGATTGATAAGGAAAGCGGCATCTATATGAGTGAAGACTACAGCTTTTGCCGCCGCTGGACGGACTTGGGAGGCGAGATCTGGGTAGATCTACAGAGCCGCCTGACCCATGTGGGTTCCATCGCTTTCAACGGCGACGCGGCCACGCAATTCACAACACCGCAAAAAGGCAATTAGGAATTCGGAATGCGGAATTAGGAATTTAAGTCGTGGAAATTGAGCCTTTCCCCTTCTCCCTTGAGGGGAGAAGGTCGGGATGAGGGTGGTTTAAACAAGTAACAACACCCCTCACCCTGCCCTCTCCCGCAAGGGGCGAGGGTTTAGGTTTCTTGATTTGCCAAGCGCGTAGTTTTGATTCCTAATTATTTTTTGAGGGAGGTTTTTTGGCAAAAAGTAAGATTCATTCATCCCACAAACCGAAAGCAGCCGTTGTTTTCGTCTTCATCACCGTCGCCCTGGATGTGCTGGCCTTGGGGATTATCATTCCCGTGTTTCCCTCGCTGGTGCAGGGCTTCCTGGGCGGGGATACGGCCAAGGCCGCTCTGGCCATCGGGGTTATCAGCACCATCTTCGCCGCCATGCAATTTTTTTGTTCCCCCATTATCGGCGCCCTGTCCGACCATTTCGGCCGCAGGCCCTTGATCCTGCTTTCCAATTTGGGTTTGGGACTGGATTATATTTTGACGGCCCTGGCGCCGAATCTCTCCTGGCTTTACGCCGCCCGGGTCCTTTCCGGATTGACCGCGGCCAGCATCCCGACCGCCAGCGCCTACATTGCCGATGTGACCGAGCCTAAAAAAAGGGCCGCGGCCTTTGGAATGATCGGGGCGGCTTTCGGGATTGGATTCGTCCTGGGCCCGGGCCTGGGCGGGTTTTTGGGGCAGGTGAACCCACGGCTTCCCTTTTGGGTCGCGGCCGGGATGAGCCTGGCCAATTGGGTCTATGGTTATTTTATCCTCCCTGAGTCCCTTCCCCTGTCCCGCCGGGTTCCGTTTGATTGGAAAAAAGCCAATCCTTTAGGTTCTTTGAAACTGCTCCGGTCCCACCGGGAACTTTTCGGTCTATCGATGGTCAATTTTTTAAACTATTTGGCGCATATGGTTCTTCAAACTGTTTTTGTACTTTATGTGGGCTACCGCTATCAATGGGATAAACGGATGATTGGTTTTTGCCTGATGCTGGTCGGGATCAGCTCGGCGGCGGTGCAGGGGGGCCTAGTGAGGCTGATTGTCAAAAGATTCAAGGAGCGAAAGACATTGTTGGCCGGGCTTTCATTCGGGATTCTAGGATTCACGATGTTCGGCTGGGCCCCGACGGGGCTTTTGTTTCTGGCAGGCGTTCCCTTGATGGCGCTTTGGGGCATCAATGGTCCCGCCACCCAGGGACTCATGACCCGGCGCGTCTCGCCTAGAGAGCAGGGAAGACTCCAGGGCGCGAATAACTGCATTCAAAGCTTCGCCGAAATCATCGGGCCCGCCATCTTTACCTCTATTTTCGCCTGGTTTATCCGTCCCGGCGCGCCGATTCAAATGCCCGGCTCGGCTTTCTTTCTTTCCGCATCGTTGTTAGTCTTGGCTTTCGTCCTGGCCTGGCGCATTACCCATCCGGGCCACGGAAAAAATTAAGGAGGGCGTTATGAGCGTTTATGAATTCAAGGCGAAGGGAATTGACGGAAAAGAGGTTTCCCTTTCCGATTACGCGGGGAAGACCCTCCTGATCGTCAACGTGGCCAGCCAATGCGGTTTTACCCCCCAGTATGAGGGTTTGGAAAAACTTTACGAGAAATACAAGGACAAGGGTTTCTTCGTGCTAGGTTTTCCCTGCAACCAATTCGGATCCCAGGAGCCCGGGACGGAGTCGGAAATCAAAACCTTCTGCGAGTTGAATTTCGGCGTGAAGTTTCCCCTGTTCGCCAAGATCGACGTGAACGGGGATAAGACCCACCCGCTTTATGAGTACCTGAAGAAAGCCCTGCCCGGCGTTTTGGGCAGCGAGGCCATCAAATGGAATTTCACTAAATTCCTGGTGGATAAAAAGGGAAACCCGGTCAAGCGGTACGGCTCCGCCGATAAACCGGAAAGCCTCGGAAAAGACATTGAAGAGGCGATAAATAATTAGGAATTGGGAAAAATTTTTAAAGCCCCCTCACCCCGCCCTCATCCCTCAGCTTCGCTCATAGGGGAAAGGCCCCTTATGTTACCCCATCCAAAACCCCAAATGGTTTCACCCTTTGGAAACCCAGGGGCATTACTGCCCCTCGGGCGAGGGAGACAGGTTTTTCCTTCTCCCTTGAGGGGAGAAGGCTAGGATGAGGGTGATTCAATAATTCTGGGGCAAGATTAAGTCAAAAAGACACCCTAAATTTAAACCTAAAACATTGTACCTATTTGTTTTCTCCTTTTCCTTCCTGCGGTATCATTAAAGCAATTCCTAATTCCGCATTCCGAATTCCTAATTATTCTTTCGGGGGGTGTTTATGGGACTGATGGACATGTTCGGCAAAAAAAGTCCGCTGGTGGACTGCCAAAAGGTTCTCGCGAATGTTTCGGGCAAGTTGACGGGAATGCCCGGCGTCGGTCCGGAGGGGGATTTTTCCGCCAGGCTGGTACCCGAGGACAAATCGCTCCTCCTCAACCGAAACCAAGTGGCCAATCCCAGCGGCCACATCGATCTGAAGGTAAAGTTGGAGGCGTCCGGACGCCAGGCCTTTTCCCAAGCCGTCCAAAGCATGCAGGGTAAACCCATTTTCGTCAGCGGTGTCGTGGTCAATGACGACTCCCAGGGCGGCCGGGTTGAGATCCATCCTCTGGACATGATCTATTCCCCCTTGGGGCCGGAACAGTTTCCCGCCTGGTGCCAAGCCATCCAGGGCAACCTGAAAGATTCCAACGCCCTTGCCGTTTACCGAATCGCGGCGGCGACCGACGCTTCTAAATCCAACAAGCCTCCCCGGTCCGAGGAGAGCCGTCCGCTTCGCTCGGCTTTTCCTTACCCCACCAAGCCTAATTTTCCGAAAATCAAAATTGATTTTGAAGTCCGGGCTTCCTTGAACCTCAAGGCCGATTTCCGTCTGAACAACGACCCGATCCGGCAGAGGGTGGAGCTGAACTTGGAACTGGAAACGATCCAGGATAAGGGCCCCGGAATATTTGTCGGGGAGCTGGTGGTTTACTGGGGAAATGAGT
>CAZHFP010000029.1:9955-14364 GCA_964531065.1 uncultured bacterium | reverse complement strand
CTTTGAAAGCCGTTAGGGAAGCCATCTAATGAGGTTTCTCAAAGGGAACAAAGCCATGAAGCCGTCTCAACGACACCACCTTTTTTTAACGATGGCCCTGGCCTGGGGACTCTCCCCCGCGCTTTTCGCGCAGACATCCACCTTTACCTCAACGAATAGTCCCACTCCCACCTTCACCAAAACCCCGACGAAAACGGCCACCAACAGTTTTACTCCTACTTTCACCCGGACCATTACCAACACCCCCACGCAAACTTTAACGAAGACCTTAACCGGCACTCCCACCCATTCTTTAACCCCGACCGCTTCCTTTACCGCGACTGATTCCTTCACGCCCAACCCTACCCTGACTCCGCCCTGCGCTTCGGCGAACAGCTTCGGCGTTTCAACCGCTACTTTGTTGGGCTCAGCGACTACCACCATGAGAGCCAGCATGATTTCCTTGAACAAGCCCGCCACTCTTTACAGCCTGTGGCTTTACAGCGGCAATCCGGGGGCCCAGGTGATGACGGGAATTTATGGAGGCGGCTTGGGAAATATTGGATCTCTGATTGTCCCTTCTTCGGCTCAAACCATGATTTCAGGTTGGAATGGTTTTCCGATCACACCCACTTATTTGGCCCCGGGGAATTACTGGCTGGCTTATGTATATAAAACGGGAGGGTATGGTGTTTATGAAGGCGCCGACACCGGCGCCATGATTTTGGCTTATACTTCCGGAGCGGTGGCCTTTGGTTCCATGCCGGTGTCCATGCCGGCGGCTATCGCCTATGGGACGATTCCTGATTCCATTTACGCGGTCTTCTGTTACGCTCCCACGGCCACGCCAACCGTGACTTCAACTCCCACCAATAGTCCAACCGCCACCATAACTGGAACCTCTACTCCGACGGGGACCCTCACTCCTTTTACTCCAACCTTTACCATTTCATTTACTCCAACCAAGACCTTCACGAACACGAACACTTACACCGCCACACCTACGCCTAATGTTTCTTTGACCCCCGATTGCGGGGCCTCGGCGGTCCAGTTCGGCGACGCAAATACTTCCGGAGGTCCGGTGACGACCGGTACTATTTCTAAACAGATGCTGGCTTACCGCTACAACATGCCGACGGATGGGACAGTTGAAACTATTTCTCTTTTTGCCACAACGGCCGATGCCGGCATCACTGCCAGCGTGGCTCTCTACTCCAACAATGCCGCAACCACGGTCATGCAGACTTTGGTGGCACAGTCGCCGGTCTCTCAAATACTTACATCTGGTTGGAATATTTTCAGGATCCCCAATTCTCTTGTGGCGGCGGGGGACTATTGGCTGGCCTGTATCGTCCAAAGTTCGGCCGTTTCATTTTCCTTTCCAGCGGATTACACCTCGCTTCAATCCAATTGCAGGGCCTTTTCTTCTTCGGTGGCTTCTTTTAACTTTCTAACCTCGGCCGCGGGTTACAGCCCGTCTTATGTGGGAGATTTTCATGAGCCGATGATGGCCAGTTATTGCCCAGGAGTTTTTCTAAGCCCTACCCCATCTGCGACCTTCACATCCACATCCTCCCCCACTCCAACCCTCACCGGAACCATCACGCCGAACACGCCCACACCTACCCTCACCACTACCTTCACCATGACTCCCGACCTCAGCTTGACTCCTGATTGCGGGGCTTCGGCCCTGCTCTTTGGAGACACCAATTCCGCCGGGGTAACCTCGGTTACGTCGGCTTCCGCTGAAATGTGGTCCACCCGCTATACCATGCCTTCCGCCGGAACAATCGAAACGATTTCGCTTTACACCCTTCCCACTAACGCCGGGTTCCAGGCGAACGTGGCGCTCTATGCCAACGACGCGGCTACCACGACAATGAGCAACCTCATTGCCCAGTCGGGAGGCGCGTCCGGCATCCCTCAAGTCCTTTACTCGGGATGGAATACTTTCAAGATTCCTAACTCCCCCGTGACGGCGGGGGACTATTGGCTGACCTTTATCTTTTCCAGTTTCCCTGTTACGGGCTATTCGATTACTTATCAAACGACCGGTCCGTTCGCCAATTCCTCGGCCTATGTTATTTCACCGCCCTCCTGGACCTATCCCAGTAGTCTTCCGACTCCCAATTGGCCCGTCACTTATGTGACCCAGGGACTTTTTCCTATCTACGCCAACTATTGCCCCGCAACCTCGACCACTCCCACCTATTCCCCAACGGTAACCTTCACCCCCACGATCACCCCTACGCCCACGATCACCAATAGCCCCACCCTCACGAACACGCCGACGATCACTTCGACTTTCACTATCAGTCCGACTCCGACCATTACCTCAACCTCTACCAACAGTTTCACGGCAACCTTGACCGGAACGCCCACCAACAGTCCCACCGTGACGCCGACCCCCACGAACAGCCTCACGCCCACCGCCACCTCAACGGCGACGGATTCTTACACGCCTACGGCTACCTTTTCATTCACCCCTTCGCCAACGATGACAGCGACTTTTTCGCCGACGAACAGCCCCACGGTTACCTTTACCCCTACCTCCACCGCGACCTTGACCTTTACCCTGACCGGTACTTTAAGCCCGACCCTTAGCCCTACCCCTACGGCCTCTTCAACCCCCACGAACAGTTTGACCTCGACGGCCACCTTGTCGCCGACGAATTCGCCCACGCCGACCCCATCAGCTACCCTTTCAGCTTCGCCCACAAATTCTTTGACGTCCTCCGCCACGGCAACGGCGAGCCCGACCGTTTCTCCCACCCTTACGATAACGGCCACCCCTTCCTTGACGAGAACCTTTACTCCCGCGGCCACGGCTACCTTTACGCCTACGCCCAACGCCGTCATCAATAAAACCGCTTCAGAGGCCGTGGCCAATACCGGCGATACCATCACTTACACCATCGCCTTGACGGTAACGGGAGGACCGGTTACGAATATTGTGGTTTCGGATCTTTTGCCGGCCCACCTGGACCTGATCGGTTTTGGGTCCGTTCCAACTGGAGGCAGCACCAATTGGAATCCCTCCAACCGGACCCTGGGTTGGAGTATCCCCGTGCTAGCCCCTGGAACCTATAGCATTTCCTACCAGGCCCAGGTGGATAGCGGCGCCCAGCCGGGAACGGTCCTAACCAACGGGGCCCAGTTGACTTACAACGGTTTGACTTCTCCGAAAACCACATCGGTTGAGGTCACGATGGCAACAACGGGACCCGTTCTTTTCCCCAACCCGGTTAAGGGTCGGGATCCAGTGAGCTTGCGGGTTGTCTTCGGCAAGACCCAGGACGACGTGTCCATCAAGGTCTTCACGACCGCTTTCCGGAAGGTTTATGACGATACGGTCAAATCCGTTCCGGAGGGAATTTTCCTTTACGGATTGGATCCGGATCATTTCAAGGGTTCGGCGGCCAATGGGCTTTATTACGTTGAGGTCAAGACCCCTTCCAATCGGTGGATATCAAAACTTCTAGTTTTGAGATAAGCAAAGGTTCCCGGTGCAAGGGGCTAGGTTTTAGGAAAGCCAAGACTTAATATACGAATTGATAGATTTCAAATTTCAGGAGCCGAAAAGGACAAGTTGAGGTTGTCTTGAACCTTGCGCCTTGAACCTGGCCCCTGCTTTGGAGATACAAATGGAAAAAGCGACCTTTGGAGCGGGATGTTTTTGGGGCGTGGAAGAAATTTTCCGCCAGATGAAAGGTGTTATTTCCACCGCGGTGGGTTATGAGGGCGGCACCCTGAACAATCCCACCTACAAGGATGTCTGCACGGGACGGACGAACCACGCGGAAGTGGTAGAAGTGACCTATGACCCGGCCCTCGTGTCCTACGATGAATTACTAAACGTCTTTTGGAGCAACCACAATCCGACTTCCCTCAACCGCCAAGGCCCGGACATCGGAACCCAATACCGGACCGTCATTTTTTTCCATACGCCGGCCCAGGAGAAGACCGCGCAGGCCTCCAAAGAAAAACTGCAAAAGACCGGATACAAGAGCCCAATCGTCACGCAGATTGTTCCCGCCGCCCCCTTTTGGAAGGCCGAAGACTATCACCAGCAATATTTGGCGAAAAGGGGATTGGGTTCGTGCCATATTTGAGAGTCGTCGTCCGTCGCACGCTCTCCGTCGTCCGCTTTTAAACCCAAAACGGCGCATCCGGACGCTTAAAAGAAGTCTTTAAAATTATTTACGAACCATGGCTTCGATAAGTCCGCTTAACATTTTTCCAACATTGGACGCTTTAGATTTTAACTCTTCCGACTTCATGAGATCCAAAAATCCAAGGTTTTCAGAAATTTGAATTTGGGTTTCTAATTCCAGCAGGGAGCCCCTAGCCTGTATTAAAAATTGTTTAAATTCTGGATTGGTGTGTCTTCCTTTTCCCTCCGCGATGTTACTGGGTATAGAGATCGAAGC
>CAZHFP010000029.1:7136-9855 GCA_964531065.1 uncultured bacterium | reverse complement strand
TGGAGGGTCTTTGCGCTAGAATCACCCCGTAGTCGGCTCCCTTACGGGGGGTCAAACTGTTAAAAGGATGGTTGAACAAAAACCGATGAAAATAAAGCCTTGGGTCAGCGAAGCGTTGGAAGTGCGAGAGAGCGGCATGGAAGGGAAGGGCGTTTATTCCGTGCGCGACATTAAAGAAGGCGAGGTCATCGGTGTTTTCGGCGGGATCGTGATTCCCGAGGAAAAGATAGACCATCTAACCGCCACGGTTCCGGCGGAAAAACTCAACATTGACCATGCCATGTATATTTATCCCGGCTTTCTCATGCTTCATGATTATGAGAACGGCTGCGACCCGCTTTGCTTCGTCAACCATTCCTGCGATCCAAGCTCGAAAGTCGTGAACGGAATTATTTTGGTGGCGGTCCGTGATATCGCCCTTGGCGAGGAAGTCAGCTGGAACTACAAGGAAACCGATGACGTCGGCACCTGGAATTACGAGTTCAAATGCCAATGCGGCTCGTCCAACTGCAAGGGAGTGGTTCAAGTGGGGCCCCAGTACCGGGTTGAGGCTAGCGCGGTGACAAACTAGCCCACAGATGTCCGTTGTCCGCCCTCAGCCCTCAGCTTTCCGCGAAAGGGTCCAACTAATTTCAAGATAAAACCGGCTTTTCCTATGGGAAGCCGGTTTTTTTATTTTATTTTGGAAGGTTGGGTGTTTTTGACGGAAAAATCGTAATAAAAAAGCCAAAAAACACCCGTTCAAGTTATCCACAAATTTAATTTTATTCCTGATAGATCCACCGAAAATCCTCATGTTTTCAAGAAAAAAACCGTTAGGGAGTAATGAAGTGGTGCGTCCTGTTGGAATGGGCGCCGGCAAAATCTCATCGAACGGGTTCAACATGGGCCTTCGGGCTTTATACAGTTCCATATCCGGTGTTCAGTCCAACAGCAGTTGGTTGGATGTGATCGGCAACAATATTTCCAACGTCAATACGGTGGCCTATAAAACCAGCCGTGTTGAGTTCGCCGACCAGTTCAGCCAAACCCTTTTCGCGGGAAGCGGAGCGGACGCTGAAAGCGGACAAGGCGGGATGGATTCCCAGCAGATCGGATTGGGAACCCGATTGGGTTCCATCCAAACGCTCTTTGACCAGGGGCCGACTTTCACTACGGGAGTTTCAACCGATATTTCCATCCAGGGCGATGGCTTCCTGGTTTCCCAAAGCGGATCGACAACCTACCTGACCCGGGCGGGAAACCTTTCCTTTGACAGCCAGGGCTACCTGGTCGACCAGAACGGAGGCCTCATCCAGGGCGTCAATGCTTCGACCCAGTACACCCAAAAACCCATCCTCTCCGCGATTCCTTTCATTCCCCCGAACCCCTTAACGGGATTCCCCGGTTACGGGGGGAACGCGCCGCTTTTTATCACCGATGCTTCCTTGAAACTGAACCCGGTGGGCTCCCAAAATCTTTCCGCCATTAAAATTGACCGGGACATGGTCCTGCCGCCCAAAGCCACGACCGTTGTCGATTTCAAGGGAAACCTGGATTCCTTCCAGCAAGCCAATATTCTCGACCTCGCGCCAGGAGGAATACCCATCCTCCCTGTGGCCGTTTCCATTCAGGGCGGGCTCGGTCCCCCTCCGCCGCCCTTCCCGCCGATTGATACCACCCGGATGACCACCCAGCCGACGGCCGGCGGGGGTTTTACCCTGGCGCAGGTTCAAAACCTTTCAACGTTTACTCCGGGCGTGTTCCAGCCTCCCCAACCCCTTGAAAATGAATTTACCAATATCAGGGGAATCAAGGGAGCCGTCGCGAAGTACGCTTGGGATTTCCAACCGCCCATTCCTCCCGCCCATCAAATGTCCGAGACGGTTTACGATTCCCTGGGAAATCCCCGGCAGATTACGGTCCAGTTCTATCAGGTGAATGATCTGGGGCAGGGCGGGATCAATAATCCGGCCGGTCCCAGCCAGGTTTGCTACGCCTGGTATGCCTTTGAAACAACGGGGGGACAACCCGTTTCCACTCAAAATCTTTTGGGGGGGACAGGTATCGGGGAAGGGGATCCGGCCTTTTACGACAGGGGTGTTCCCGGCCAGGCGTTTTTTGGCGATTTTGTTTGGTTCAATACGGACGGATCCTTAGCCTCCAGCGGCGGGGTGGGAGGGTTTAACGGCCCCCCTGGATTAAATTTCAATTTCCAAGTCATGCCGCGGCTATACCTGCCTCCAGTGAATCTTCCCCTGCCCGCGGGGGATGTTTCAGCTATTCCCACGACCGGTTCGGAGATCATGGCGGTGGATTTGAACTTCGGAACTTTTGGGCTCTTGGGTCAAGGCAAGAGGGATGGGATTTATAGCGATGCCGAGGGAAGCTACCAGGTGGTCAATGGGAAACAGACCTATGTTCCCAAAAGCACGGCTTACGCCGCCTCCCAGGACGGCTACTCGGATGGAATCCTCCAGGGAGTCAACTTTGACAACCAGGGTAATATCATTGGATCCTTTGACAATGGGCAAAAGGTCAGCCTGGCCCAAGTGGTCCTGGACCAGGTGGAAAACCCGGACGGCCTCAATAAAGTGGGAAGTAACTACTACACGACCTCGGTTAATTCCGGCTCGAGCCATCTGGGACTGGCGGGCCAGGGCAATTTTGGGAAAATCCAGGGCAGTTCCCTGGAAGGGTCCAACGTGGATTTGACCGTGGAGCTTTCTAACATGATCGT
>CAZHFP010000029.1:0-7036 GCA_964531065.1 uncultured bacterium | reverse complement strand
CTTGTCCTGTATAATCGCCCCAATTTGTGGATTAAATATGCGGCTTTTTGGATGGGAATCTCGCTTGAAATTAGAAGATCAAAATCTTGTTCAGAAAATATTAAAGGGCGATCAATCCGCCTTTCAAGAACTCTACCAAACCCACAAAAAAGCCCTCATCCGCGCCTGTTGGTATTTCCTGGGAAACGACGCGGAGGTGGAGGATATGGTTCAGGAAACCTTTATTAAGGCCCTGAAAAACCTTGAGAAATTCCGGTTCGAAAGCTCCCTGGGAACCTGGCTCAATCACATTGCCGTCAATCTCTGCCGGGATTGGCTGGAAAAGAAGAAGAAAACCCTTCCTTTTTCCGTGGATTTTTTTGCCGCGAGCCCGTCTATAGAGCAAAAGACCCCCTATCCGGAAGAAGCGCTGACGCTTCTGCGGGAAGAGATCCAAAAACTGGAGGGACGGGAAAAGGAACTAATAACGTTAAGAGAGCTCAAAGGGCTTTCTTACGAAGCGATCGCCAACCGGCTGAAGATTCCGGTGGGAAGCGTAACCTCGGGCATTTTCCGAGCGCGCCAGAAATTAATCGAACGGGTCCGGGAAAAAATTCCGGGCGGCTGGGAAGGAACGAAACCATGAAATTTACGCCTGAATCCCTAATTGAAATTTACATGAACGGTTCCTTTACCGAGGAAGCCCAGGAAGAATTTGACGCCCTGATGAAGTCCGACGCGGCCTTCGCCGAAAGGGTCACCCATTCCATGGCTGAAAGGCTGGGGCCCCTCCCGGCGGGGCTGGAGGATAAAATAGCCGGCCGGTTGGATTCCAAAATAGAAAGCCTCTGGTCGGCCCACCGGCCTTCGCCCTGGAGCGGTCTACTGAAATTATCACTCAAGGCGGTTCTCTTGTTGGCGGCCGTGGGCGGGGTTGTCGAGGCCGTCCGGCATTTTGAAGCCCAAAACCCCCAATCTGTCGGCTCTCAAGCCGGAATTTCATCGGGAGTCGAAACTTCCCGATCCGTTGGTTTAACCCAGGCGGCAAGCTCCTCCTTGGTTAAAAATTCAGATTTGGAAAAAATAAAAAAAATAGTTTCGGATCCATCGTTCCGATTAGGAAAAAAGAATCAAACTCTATCCCTGAGTTTTAAAGCATCGCCGGCTGACGGTAGGGCGGCTCTTCCGGCCTTGGCGGCTCAAGGTGAAACGCAAGCGAAGCCGGCCGTGAACCTTCGAAAGGACAATGCTTCCGGATCGGCAGGTCCTTCGCCCTCCGAGGAAGGGGACGCTCTTCGGGTTTCGGTTGAGATGGAAAAAACAGGGAAAGTCATCATCAACGTTTTGGATTCCAACGGCCTATTGGTCCGCGGCCTGTACCAAGGGGTATGGAATTCCGGACTCCATCTCTTGGATTGGGACGGAAAGGACGAGGCCGGAAACCAGGTCCAGCCGGGGAATTACACCGTGGCGGTCAACGCGGACGGGAAGACCATGTCTGGAACCCTTACGATCCGGCCCGATCGATAAGGGAACAAGATTTAGCACTCATCGGAAAGAGGGAACGCAATGGACGACAAGTGGTTTTTGGTCCTGACCCTCTTCCTGGTTTTTCTCGCGGTTGGAACTTCTTTTTCGAAGGTCCGCCCCAGCGTCCTTCTCCAAACGGCTGGAATCACCGGCGTCTCGTGGAATCACCGCTGACCATGTCACTCTCCGGAAATCTTCAAAAACCATTAACTTTTGTTCATGTCGTCTGCCGTGGTTGGCCTTAAACTAAACAGCGAGTGTGGGCCGTGGGCGCCTGCGGTCCCAATTCTGTCCTGGAGCCATCGTGGTTTTTAAAAAATTATTTTTATCCCACTTTTTCAGGATAACCGCGCTGGTTCTATTCTCCGTCCTGCCATCCTGGGCCCAAACGGTCACGACCGTGGCGGGGAACGCCACTCCGGGTTATTCGGGGGATGATGGGCCCGCGCTATTGGCGAATCTAGACGGCCCGAACGATCACGTCCTTGATCCGCAGGGCAACCTTTATATCGCCGACGCCGTTAATAGCGCTGTTCGAAAAGTGGACTCGGCCACGGGGATCATCACGACGCTGGCGGGAGGCGTCACGACCGGCGGTTATTCCGGAGATGGCGGGCCGGCAAGGTCCGCGGTGCTTTTTTTTCCTTCCGGTTTGGCTGTGGATTCCCAGAACAATCTTTACATCAGCGATTATTACAATAACGTCGTTCGGAAGATAACTGCGTCCTCGGGAACCCTGAATGGCGCCTGCACGATCACCACCATTGCGGGTAAGGGTCCGTCCTTCGGCGGGTTTGCCGGGGACGGGGGACCTGCCACCCTCGCCCAGTTGTTCCATCCCGTGGGGATGGTGGTGGACGCCCAGAACCGGCTTTATATCGCCGACTACGATAATGATGACATTCGAAGGGTGGACCTGGGAACGGGACAGATCTCAACCCTGGTGGGAACGCCGGCGACCCCGGGTTATTCGGGGAATGGCGGGCCCGCGACGCTGGCGGCCATCAAGCCCACGGAAAGATTGGCGTTAGATGGATCGGGAAATCTTTTCTTTTCCGACCGGTTTAATTTTGTTGTCCGGAAGGTAGCCGCCGCTTCCGGCACCCTCACGGGCTCCTGCACGATCACCGCCGTCGCGGGAAACGGAACGGTGGGCATCCCCACGGAAGGCGCGCCGGCCACCCTAACGACGATGGGCGGGATCGACGGTCTGACGGTTGATTGTGCCGGAGACCTTTTCGTTTCCGATGATATCCGGGACCAGATCCGCAAAATTGACGGCGTGACGGGGAACATCACCACGGTAGCGGGCGCCGGGACGCCAGGATACGCCAATGGCCCAGCCCTTTCCGCCCAATTTAGCGACATTGAGGGGCTGGTGCATGATTCCCAGGGAAATTTATTTCTTTCTGATTATCAGAACCACAGCATCCGAAAATTAAGCGCGCTGGCGGTGGTTTGCGCCCCGACGGCGACCTTGACCTTTACTCCCAGCCCGACCAAAACGCCCACGATGACGCCCACAGCCACGCTTGGTCTGACCTCAACCCCCACCCTGGTGCCGACCATCACCGCCTCCCCGGTTCCCTGTGATCAACCCATCGAAACCTTTCTCTATCCCAATCCCGCCGTGGGGAATAGCGCGACCATCCTCTGTAATTTATGCGAAGCGGGGCAGGCCGAAATCCGTATTTATAACACCGCCGCGGAAGAGGTGGGGGCCATACCCTTCGCCGGCAATCGGGGCGTCAACCGGACTGCCGTTGATATCGGAAGTTTGGCCCATGGCGTTTATTACTATTTGGTACAAGTCGAGGGGTCTTCGGGAATTCATAAATCGAAGACCTCTAAATTCGCAGTGGTTCGATAGGAAATGTTATGAGGCCCCGGTTATTAGGAATCATCATCCTGTTCGTTTCGGTCTTGTCCGGTAAACTTTCGGCCCAGACCTCCCCGGTGGGTGCCACCGCATTTCCGATTTTATCCGTTGGGTTGGGCGCGCGGGCAGTGGGGATGGGAGAGAGTTTTACCGCGGTTTCGGACGACCTATCGGCTTTGCAATACAACGCGGCCGGGTTAGCCTTGATCCAGAATCCTCAGCTTTCTCTCAACCACAACAGCTATTTGGACAGCGGATTTTTTGATACGGCTGGTTTCGCCGTTCCCTTCGGACCCGCGGGAACCCTCGCTTTCGGACTGAACTATCTCAACTATGGAAGTATTGACCAACGGGACGCTTCTGGAAGTCGGTTGGGCGCCTACACTCCTTTTGATATTGACATCCGCGGAGCCTACGGCTTTGCCCTGGACAAGGACCTGTTCCTTGGGTTCAGCTCCCAATGGATCCGCCAGGACATCAACGGCGTGGTTCACACAGGCCTGCTGTGGGACACCGGAATATTAGCCGAGGCCTTGCCGGGTTTTTTTCTGGGGGCCGCCCTCAAGAACCTGGGAGTTGATTCGGGCGGGTACAACTTACCGACGGGGTTTGGCGTCGGCGCTTCTTACCGCTTTTCGCTGGCGCCCGAGAATGCCCATTCGCTTCTTTTGGCTCTGGACGGAGAGGCGTCCTTTCAAGGTGTGAGCCGGATCAATCTTGGTTTTGAGTACGCCCTCCACCAAAATTATTTTCTGCGCTGCGGCTATTCCCAAGGCCTGGACCAAAGCCAGGAGGATTCGGTCAAGGGCTTGGACCTGGGGGCGGGGGTGAAGGCAGGGCAATTTCAATTTGATTATTCTTTTTCCTTCCTAGGCGACCTGGGGAATGTCCACCGGTTCTCGCTGTCCATCTTCTTGCCGGGCAATGAAAAAAGCGCTCAGGGCGGTTCTTCGGCCAAGAATGAAACCGAAGCCGCTGGGATCAACGCTTTATTTTTGCCTCCCGTGAACCAGCCTTCCAAACCGGTTCATTTGAAATTCGAGGTTAGGTCCGAAGAAGGACAGACGGCTGAACAATATTTTGATCGGGCCGAGGAAAAATTACGGCTGGGTTTCAAACAAGAAGCCCTGGATCTTTATCTTAAAGCCGTGGATAAAGACCCGGATTTTAAAAAAGCCTGGATGAGCCTGGGTAAGCTTTATTTTGACCGGTCGCTGGAATCTTACCGAAAAGTCCTGGAAATGGATCCCCGAAACGAAAAGCTTCGGATATGGCTGGACCACTTTAAACAGCAGTAACATCGGCTCTCCGCTTTCTGCCCTCCGCTCTCCGGAAAATTGAACCATCCCACAAAAACCCCTTTGAAAAATTGAACTAAATCGCGCTATTGCCGTCTATAGATTGTGCGGAAGGAAAACCCGATCGAGATGAAAGGGAACCGGCCCACGGTATAAAGACATGTATTTTGGGGTTTATATTAAAAGGTCAATATTTAACTATTGGGCGGCCCTGTAACGACTCCCCTCGGGGTCCTGCAGGGCTTTTTTATAGTGTTTTAAGGAGATTTTTAATTTAAAGAATTGTTGGATTTTTTCTGACCCTTTCCGTCTAGAAGTCGACAAATAAGGAAAGGGAGCATATGAATCCAATAATCCAGGCGGGGTTTGTTAAAACATTTAAATATTTTGTTCTTTCCGCGTTTGTTTTATGGCTGGTTGGGGCCTATTCCCAAGCGGCCACTCCCACCCCGACCAAGACGAAAACCAAAACCCCTACTCGTACCTTTACGCCGACGAAAACATCAACCCCCACTAAAACCGCTACTCCCATCTTTACCCGCACTAAAACGCTTACCCGCACGCCAACCTTCACGAAAACTCCCACCAAGACCTTCACGCCCATAAAAACAAAAACTCCTACCTTTACGGTTTCTTACACACCAACGTTTTCCAACACGTCAACCCCTACGGATACTTGGACGGATACACTCACCCCGTCGTTGACGCCTACTTCAACCATGACATCCACCGCCACGCCTACCGCTACGATCACCGTTACCTCGACCTCTACCAGCTGCCGGCTCCATCCGGGTTCCGTCCCGCTTCCAGCGAATCCCGTGGCCCCGGGAACCACGGCAGTGGGTCTTAACTTCCTCCTCGTTCCTGGTTTTGGCTGCGGTCCCGCTGGAGTCCTACCGCTATCCGTCCTGAATTTCAGCGCTAACGTCTCTGGAAACCTGAGCAGCGAGATACTCTTGGTCGAACTGACGCAGGGGTCTACCGTGGTTGCTACGACATCCTTCAACCCGGCGGGATTCAGCTTTACGGGATCTTTCAGCAGCGGCGGGAATATTCTGTATATCTTGTCACCCGCCGCCTTCGGAACGGTTCAGACCACGCTTCTCGGGGCACCCTTCGCAACGGGCGCGCCCTTAACGGTGTCCGGGCCTCCGCCCACGGTGATGTTAACCCCGACGTTTACCCCCACGGGTCTTCCTTTTACCCCGACCGCCGTTCCGGTGGTGATAGGAATAACCCTGGGACCCGCTTCGCCTTCCGACTCCTCCTGGATAACGGGGTCCGCCAATGTCCCCATGATGCAAATTCAAATGACGAACCCATCTTCTATGGCCGCCACCATAACGCAAATCACCCTTTTATCTTCCGGAACGGGGAACGATCAATTGCTCATCAATAACGTTTCGTTGTACGCGGATAACAACGCGAATGGAATCGCGGATGGTGGAGACGTGCTTTTAGCTACCGGCACCTACGGTTCGGATAACGGGCCCGTGACATTAAATTTTTCCAGTCTGATACCAGCATCATCCTCCCTGAATTATCTGGTGGTTTATAAATTCGGCGGTACCATTCCGGCAGGAACCTACCAAGTGAGTTTGCCTGGAAATGGTTTTGTTCATGGAACGGGCGCGAATTTTCAAACCGCGAGCTTTACGGGCGCTCCTGTTACGGGAGCGGTCGTGACCATTATCCCCGTGACGAATACCCCCACAAGTACGTTAACCTCTACATTGACGCCAACAGGAACCTGGTTCACCTCGACGATGACCAATACTTTTACGCTAACGCCCACTCAGACGCCTTCAAACACTTTGACGATCACCAATACGGGGACACCAGGAACACCAACCTTTACTAACACTCCTAATTTGACGCTGACGGGAACCCCAACGAGTACTGTGACATCCACTGCGACTGGTTGCGCCAAGACACTCTTGGTTGTACAGGACTTGCCCCAAAACCCAGTTTCGGCCGGTGTTACGGCTGTGGGGTTCAACTTGGAAGTAACTGACTATTTGAGCGACTGCAGTAAAACCCTCAATCTTTTGAATTTTTCTAACACCACGACTGGAAATCTCGATACCCAGATACAGTCCGTGCAATTATGGAGTTACGGGACTTTGATAAGCACAATAGCTTATAGCCCCAACTTGAGTTTCTCCGCGACGAACCTGGGTCCAATGAGCAACTACACGGTTGATTATGTGCTTTCGGCCACAGCCAATGGTGTTATTTCAACCCAGCTCACGGCTGTTGGGGGATATGTGACCGACAGCCATGCCTCACTATTCCTCCTTAGTGTAAACCCAATAACGACATTTGTTATGGCTGCCGCCTTACCAATGGC
>CAZHFP010000028.1:0-24106 GCA_964531065.1 uncultured bacterium | reverse complement strand
GGTTGGTAATCCTAATCGGCTTATAGGGGAGGCATCCGATGGAATCCAAATCCGCTTCAATGAATCATGGGTCCATATTCGCCATGTTGGTCATTCTGGTCTTGGGATCGGTGGGAATCAGCCTGCTCCACCTGCCGATACTTACCAATAACCTGGTCATTTTCGGCATCGCGACGGTCATGGCTTGCCTGGTGGTGTTTCAATACATGAACTTGAAGGTGGAAGGTCCCTTGGTTGTTTGGCTCATCATTATTCCCCTGATCATGTTCGGGATCCTGGTCCTGGTCCTTTTGTCCGACAGTTCCCAGCCGATTTTCTCCATGCTCGAAAGAGGACTCAAAAGAGACTGGAAATGATCCCCCTTCTCCTCCGGTCCCTGCTTTACCGATTGGTTTGGAAAGTCCTTCATTGTGAATTTCCCGCTTATTAAAAAAATTAAGGAGTTGTTATGCCTCCGATGAAAAACGCAGCCCTGTTGGAACCCGTTGATTTCAACGAGGGATTGGACCGGCCCAGCGCCAAGACCTGGGACGGGTTGTCCCGGATGGCCTTTGCCGCCAATTGGGATCCTGAATCGGCCATCAACTGGAACCAGCCCATCGAGTTGGGAAGGGTCCGGGAAGGCTGGATCAATATCCTCCATTATTTTTACGAGGGGGAATGGCAGGGCCTTGAAATCATCCAGCGCTTGATGAACAAGGCGGCCCACCTGTTCCACAATCCCGATATGGTGACCTACTATTCCACCCAATGCAGCGACGAGGCCAAGCATTTGTTCGTCTTCCGGCGTTATTTGAACAAGCTCAACTCCCCCCCCGCCAAGGAAAAGGTTTTCGATCCTTTGGTGTGGCTCGCCACTACCGGGCCCATGCCGGTGGAACGTTGGATTTTGGGGACTTTTTTCACCGAGACGATGGCCGGCGCCATTTTTCAGAAAACCCTGGAACTTCCTGCCATCGATCCACTGGGCAAGGAGATGATCCGCTGGCAGTTAAAGGACGAGTCCCGCCATATCGCCGGGACGAAGCTGGGAATCCAAACCTTGATGGACCATTGCGGGCCGGTGAAGACCTGGTTCCTGAGAATGTGGTGGAAGGTATTCGTGAAGCTGGCGGTCAAGGAAATCCGGAAACTGAAACCCTACGGGGACCAGGTCGGGATGGACCCGGAGTATATCTTGGGCAAGTTTTACTCGAAAATGGCCGAGATGGAGGAGTTCCGTCGGAAGTTTTTGAACGATTCCTTTTCCCGGCAGTTCCTCAAGGCCAGGTAAGGACGGGAAAGCATGCCGACACTTGAAAAAACGTTGATGCCTCCGGCTCCCCGGCCCACTTATGGGGCGCATCCGGACGAGAAGATGGATTTGACGGGAAGCGTCGGATTTATATTGGTACACCTTGCGGGGTTGGCGGCTTTTTTAACCGGGGTCAGTCCCGCGGCCATCGCCATGTGCCTGTTCATGTATTTCCTGCGCATGTTCGCGGTGACCGCCGGTTATCACCGGTATTTTTCCCACCGCAGTTACAAGACCAGCCGTTTTTTCCAGTTCCTGTTGGCCTTCCTGGCCTCTTCCAGCGGACAAAAGGGCGTGCTTTGGTGGGCCGGCTACCACCGCCATCACCATAAATATTCCGACACCAAGGACGACATCCATTCGCCGATCCTGCGCGGTTTTTGGTGGGCCCATGTGGGCTGGATCCTTTGCAAAAAATATAAGCCCACCCCTGAGGAAGCCGTGAAGGACCTGACCCGATACCCTGAATTGGTTTGGCTCAATCGAAATCACGGAATTGCGCCGTTTTTCTTGGCCGCTTCCCTTTTCGGTTTCGGCGAAATCTTGAAATCCGCCGCACCGGGGCTACATACCAACGGCCTCCAAATGATCGCCTGGGGATTTTTCACCAGCACCATGCTGCTTTACCATGGAACTTTCTTTATTAACTCCCTCAC
This sequence comes from uncultured bacterium, assembly GCA_964531065.1. Classification (GTDB taxonomy): domain Bacteria; phylum Oederibacteriota; class Muellerivitia; order Muellerivitales; family Muellerivitaceae; genus PALSA-1180. The sequence continues at coordinate 22,156 of CAZHFP010000028.1, read as the reverse complement.
CCATATGGTGGGGAGGCAAAAATTCCGGACCAACGATTACAGCAAAAACAGCTTCATCTTGGCACTGATCACCATGGGGGAGGGCTGGCACAATAATCACCACCGATTTCCGTACGCTGAGTCCCAGGGTATCGAGTGGTGGCAGGTGGATATGACCCACTACGGCCTGACGTTACTGTCTTGGATCGGATTGATTTGGGATCTTCAGCCCCATCCTCCGGATGCTACTGGCCGATAACCGTCCCAACCACTTGGTTTCGTCCCCTTTTTTTGGCTTCGTAGAGATTTTTATCCGCCGCGTCAATCATGGCCCGGTGATTCGTTTCGACTGATTCGACGGTCGTTACAACCCCGATACTGACTGTAATTTTTACGTCCCTGGATCCGTCCCGGAAGGTTTCCTCCGCCAGTTCATTTCGAATTCTTTCCGCGACTATTCCAGCCTCCCTCTTGTCGCAGTTGGGAAGGATACAGAGGAATTCCTCTCCGCCGTAGCGGGTGGCGACATCGCCGGCGCGGAGGCATTGCCGGATGATTTGGGCGAAGAGAAACAGGATTTTGTCGCCGAAAGGATGGCCGTGGTCGTCGTTTACACGTTTGAAAAAGTCCAGGTCCATCATGAGGCAGGAGAGGGGCTGTCGACTTTTTAGGTGCCTGCGGAACTCAATTTTGAAAGTATCGTGCAGGAAGCGGTGGTTGCCCAAGTCGGTCAAGGGGTCTGTCAAAACTTCCTTGGATAAAATTTCATCTTTATGGATGAGGATATCCTCGCCGCGGCCGACAAAAAAACCGAAAAGGCTGAAAATCAAACAGGTGCCGAAAAGCATATAGCCGTAAAAAAATCCATGTATTTGCCATTCTTGTTGAAGAAAGAGAAGGAGGGAAAGGCGCGCACCGTGGGCCAATAATAAGACCGCGCCGATGGGAGCGCCGGTTCCGAGCAAAATACCAATGAGGGCGAATAGATAAGATTTTTTCATAAAGCCTCTGTTTTCTATTCTACGCCCTGTTACCTAAGGGGGATAGGTTCCTTTCTGAAGAAATCTATTTCAAACATCGATTGTCCATAATACCCTTCGCGAAAAGTTTCACAGCTTTCAAACAACCCTAAAATTTCGAGCGGGAGAAACCGGGTGAAGGTGACAACTATCTTTCCCGTCACCCGGGGTTTTCCCAATCAATTAAAGAAAGTGATTCCCCCTCAAGCCTTCAAGATCACTTTGAGGGCTTTCTCCTTGGCCGCGTTTCCGAATGTGTCGTAGGCTTTCAGGATGTCGGCCAGAGCGAAGGTATGGGTGCCCAGCCTGGCCGCGTCCAATTTTCCGGACTGTAGCACTTTTAAAAGCATAGGCGTGGTGACGGTATCCACCAGCCTCGTGGTGATGGAAATATTGCGGTCCCACAGTTTTTCCAAGTGGAGTTCCGCCGGTTTACCATGGACGCCGATATTGGCGATCCGCCCGCCGGGGGCGATGATGTCCTGGCAGGTCAGGAAGGAAGAGGGGATACCCACCGCCTCAATGGCCACGTCCACGCCCTCTCCGCCGGTCAAAAGCTTGACCCGTTCCGCCGGGGGTTCCTTCGTGAAATTAATGGTGTGGGTCGCCCCGAAGGCACGGGCGACCTGGAGCCGATTCTCGTCCTGGTCGATGAGGATGATCTGGGACGGGGAATAGAATTGGGCAGTCAGTAGGGCCGCCATGCCGATGGGGCCCGCCCCGACAATGGCCACGTTATCACCCGGATGGACCTGTCCGTTCAGGACGCCGCATTCAAAGCCGGTGGGGAAAATATCCGAAAGCATGACCAAGGCTTGCTCGTCCAGCCCCCCGGGGGCATGGTAAAGGCTGTTGTCGGCATGGGGGATACGCACATATTCGGCCTGGGTGCCGTCGATCCGGTTCCCCAAAATCCAGCCGCCATCTCGACAGTGGGAATACATCCCCTTCTTGCAATAGTCGCATTTACCGCAGGAGGTAATACAGGAAATTAAAACTTTTTCTCCCTTTTTGAATTGAGATACGCCCGTCCCGACTTCTTCGATAACCCCGACACCCTCATGGCCCAAGATCCTCCCCTCCGTCACCGAGGGGACGTCCCCTTTCATGATATGAAGGTCCGTGCCGCAGATGGTGGAAGTGGTAATCCTCACGACGGCATCGCTTGGTTTTTGGACCGAAGGTTTGGGCTTGTTCTCCCAGTTTTTATTTCCCGGCCCATGGTAGACCAAGGCCTTCATGGTGCCGGTTTTGATTTCTTCCTTAACGATTGTTTTCATGACAGATCCTTTCAACGAACATTTTCACCTCGATTTGACTTTACCGCCCGGGGCTGTTTTTCATTATGACTGCGGTCATACCCTGCGTCTTACCCCGGACCTACACTTGAGACAAGGATGAAACAGGGGGAAAGGTCATGAAACTCTTCGCGGGAAAAGTCGCGCTGGTCACGGGAGGCGGTTCGGGGATCGGCCGCGCGACAGCCCTTTTGTTCGCCGGGGAAGGAGCCAAAGTGGTGGTTTCCAACCGAACGGAAAAAACAGGGGCGGAGACGGTCCGCCAAATCCGGGAAGCCGGGGGCTCGGCTTTTTTCGTTCGCGCCGACGTATCGAACGCGGCGGACTGTGAGGCCCTTGTGAAAAAAACCATTGAAACCTACGGCCAGCTGGATGCGGCCTTTAACAACGCCGGCATTGGAGGAGAAATGAAACCCATCGCCGATTATTCCCTGAAGGGATGGCTGGAAGTCATTTCCATCAATCTCTCGGGCATTTTTTACTGCATGAAATACGAGATTCCCTTTCTCCTGAAAAATGGCGGGGGCTCCATCGTGAATATGTCCTCAATCCTGGGGCAGGTGGGTTTTGGGCCGGCGCCGGGTTATTCGGCCGCCAAGCACGGAGTGGTGGGATTGACCCAGGACGCGGCCCTTGAATATTCGGCCCAAGGGTTGCGAGTCAACGCGGTGGGCCCGGCTTTCATCGAAACGCCCATGATCGCGACGGTGACGGCCGATGCCCGATCCAAGGAAGCCCTAGTCGCGCTTCATCCCATCGGGCGGTTAGGACGGCCGGAAGAGGTGGCCGAATTGGTGGTGTGGCTTTCCTCAGAGAAAGCATCCTTTATCACGGGGTCCTATTACCCGATTGACGGGGGATATCTGGCTAGATGAAGAGATAGGGATTGGTTTCAAAGTTCTTAAGTTAAGGGAAGAGGCAGAGACGGGGAGGAAAAATGATGGACACAAATGCCTGGATTTTAAAATTCAATAAAATCGGAATCAAAGATATTCCCCTGGTAGGCGGAAAAAACGCGTCTTTGGGGGAGATGATCCAAAACCTCGCCGGCGCGGGAGTGAAGGTGCCGGACGGATTCGCCGTCACCTCCCAAGCCTATCTGGATTTAATCATCGCCAATCAATTGGAGGAAGCGCTGGAACGGTTAGGCTTCAAAGCCGAGAAGAATCCGAAAAAACTGAAAGTTCTCGGCAAGGCCGCCCGGTTATTGGTGTCCCGGGCGAAATTCCCGGCAGGTTTGGAAACCGCCATCGGTGACGCCTACGACGAGCTTTGTGGGGAATCGGGTGATCAAAACCTGGCGGTGGCGGTGAGGTCTTCCGCCACCGCCGAGGATCTGCCTGACGCCAGTTTCGCGGGCCAGCAGGAAACCTTCCTTAATATAAGGGGCCGGAAGGACTTGATTGCCGCCTGCCGGCAATGTTACGCCTCCCTCTTTACCGACCGGGCCATCAGCTACCGGATAGAGAAGGGTTACGCCCATACCAAGGTGGCCTTGTCCATCGGGGTCCAAAGAATGGTCCGCTCGGACATTGGAAGCTCGGGCGTCATGTTTTCCATCGACACGGACAGCGGTTTTCCTCGGGTCGTCCTGATCAACGCCGCCTTCGGATTGGGCGAAACGGTGGTGCAGGGGGAGGTGGACCCGGACGAGTACATGGTCTTCAAGCCCTTCCTGGACAACCTCGCCCTGGTACCCATCCTCGAAAAAAAACAGGGGTCCAAAAAAATAAAGATGACCTACGCCGGAAAGGGAGGGGGCACGAAATTAGTGAAGACCGACGCCGAGGAACAAAAAAGTTTCGTCTTAACCGACGCCGAGATTTTGCGGCTGGCCCGTTGGGCCAGGCTGGTGGAAAAGCATTACGGAAAACCCATGGACATGGAATGGGCCAAGGACGGGAAATCGGGCGAGCTTTTCATGGTGCAGGCCCGGCCGGAAACGGTGCAGTCGCGGAAAAAAGCGGGCGTCCTTAAAAGCTTCCGCCTTAAAGAAAAGGGGAAAACCATCCTCACAGGACTGGCGGTGGGGGACGGCATCGCGGCCGGACCCGTTTGCCGTATTAAAAGCTCCAAGGATATCGGACAGTTCAAGGAAGGATCGGTGTTGGTGGCTGAAATGACCGATCCGGACTGGGTGCCGGTCATGAAAAAGGCCAGGGGCATTATCACCGACCACGGCGGACGCACCTGCCATGCCGCCATCGTGAGCCGGGAGCTGGGCATCCCCGCGGTGGTAGGAACGGGGAACGCCACGAAGATGCTCCATAACGGCAGGGCGGTTACCCTTTCCTGCGCCGAAGGGCTGGAAGGGAAAGTTTTCGAGGGGGAGCTGGCCATCGAGGAAACCGAAATCAAGCTGGACGAGATCTCGGACACGAAAACCCAGATCCTCATGAATATCGCCAGCCCGGGGGCCGCTTTTCAATGGTGGCACCTGCCCGTCAAGGGCATCGGCCTGGCAAGGATGGAATTCCTTGTAACCGATTCCATCAAAATCCATCCCATGGCGCTGGTACATTTCGAGAAACTGGCGGACAAGAAAGCCAAAAAGTTGATCGCTGAAATGACCGAGGGTTACGAGAACAAAACCGAATATTTTGTGGACAAACTCTCCAGGGGCCTGGCCCAAATCGCCGCCACCCAATATCCGCGTCCCGTCATCGTGCGCTTGAGCGATTTTAAAACCAATGAATACGCCAACTTGATCGGCGGGGCGCCTTTTGAGCCGCCGGAAGAAAATCCCATGATCGGCTGGAGGGGGGCCTCCCGCTATTACAGCCCTGGGTACCAGCCGGGTTTTGAACTGGAGTGCCGGGCCCTGAAAAGAGCCAGGGAGGTATTGGGGCTCGACAACATCATTGTGATGGTGCCATTTTGCCGGACACCTAAGGAAGCGGACAAGGTTTTGGCCGTCATGGAAAGCCAAGGGCTCAAGAGGGGTGAGAAAGGCCTCCAGGTCTACGTGATGTGCGAAATACCCTCCAACGTCATACTCGCCGAGGAATTCGCCCTTCGTTTCGACGGCTTTTCCATTGGTAGCAACGACTTGACCCAATTGACTTTGGGCGTGGACCGGGACTCGGGCGTCCTGTCCCAACTTTTCGACGAACAGGACGACGCGGTGAAAAAATCCATCGCCGACGTGATCCGCCGGGTCAAGGCCTGCGGGAAAAAGATCGGCATTTGCGGGCAGGCTCCCAGCGACCATCCGGATTTCGCCGCTTTTCTCGTGGGCTGCGGTATCGATTCCATATCGCTTAATCCCGATTCGGTGGCGGCGGTTTTGAAAAGGGTGGCCCAACAGGAAAAGGAGAATTTAAAAGGAGGGCTGAAATGAGAGAGAAAACAACGGAAAAGCCAAAGTGGGTCGAGGAGTGCGGTCCGGAAGGGGAAATATTTCTGGATCTTAGGCGGTTTCTCCGGCATGGGTTGGAACCCCTGCCCGAAGTGGAGGGATTGTTGCAGGAATTACGGCCCTGCCAGGTTTTGCGTCTGGCGACGAACCAAGAGCCGGTTCAACTTTACAGCATTCTTGAGCCCAAGGGATTTGAGCATTTCACTGAGCGCAAGGGAAAGCATTGGAATATTTATCTCAGGAACTGCAGGCTTGGAATCGGAGAGAAAGGCGGCGCGTCATGAAAACTAAAATTTTCGAAAATCTATTGGGGAGGATTTGGGCCTGCCTGGATTGGTGCGGCCTCAGTTGCCTTGAAAATTCCATACTGACAACTGAGGACGACACTACAACGGCGAATCCCCATCGTAATGCCGGAAAGGTTCCGCGGGGATGGATCCGGATGGGAATCCTTTTGCTGGCGGCAGCCGCGTCTCCGGTGTTTTCTCAGGACCTAAAAGAGAACCAAAGATGGATCGAACAAGTGGATGGGGGAGCAGTCATCCCCATCAGCAAGGCTAATTCGGCTGGATTTGGCGCTGGCATCGGCGGGGATGTTCTGGTGGGTTACCGGTTCGATCGGGATTTCAGCCTGTCCGGGGACTTGGGTTATTACGACTGCGACCAAAAAAAATCAGGCGCGACAGCAGGGGAATGGCTTTATACCCCTTTGATGGCGGTGGCCCGGTTCAATATCGGGACCGGCTGGATAAGGCCCTACCTTCTTTTGGGGGCGGGTTTGGCCTTCAATACCTATTCCATTACTCCCGCCTATTCGGGAATCAAGGCCAGCCAACAGGAATCGGATTTGCTTGTCTCGCCTGGGGCCGGATTTCTGTTTGTTGTGGCTAGCAACATGGCCCTTTATGTCCAGTGCCGTGTGGATATCGATTTCACGCCGGAGGGAGCGCCGGGGAATCCCTTTACGGACAGCCCCAGTTTATTTGTTCCGGTAAAGGCGGGAATAAGTTTTTTTGCCCTGTAATCAAGTCTTAAAAGGAGGCGGCCTATGCATCATCTCATGGCGAAGTTTTGGTGGATCCTGATCCTCCGGGGGGTCTTGGGAATTCTTTTAGGCGCCGCGGCGATCGTCTGGATTGTGCAGTTGGAATTGCCGGCTTCGGACCTATTTGGAATGGGTTTGTTTCTCCGGCCAGCGGTTATCGCGGCGACCCTGATCCTGGTGATGGGACTATACGCCTTTATCGACGGACTGTTCGCCTTCACCCTGGGCCTCCAAAATTACGGCGAGGGGCGCCATTGGTGGAGCTATTCCGCCGAGGGCTTGATCAGCATAACGATGGGCCTATTCGCCTGGTTGGCGCCCCAAAGGGGGGGGATGGCATTATTTTATTGGATCGCCGGTTGGGCGGTTTTTACGGGTCTCCTGGAAATGTTCCAAGGGTTTGATCTCAATGAATACCGGGAAAGGCGAAAACCCTTTTTGTTTGGGGGATTGGTTTCCGTAGTTTTCGGGTTGCTCATCATGGCTTTCCACTTCCGGGGGGAAGTTCTGGTCTGGATCATGGGGGGCTATGCTTTCTTGTTCGGCTTGACTCTCTTTGCTTTGGGGATAAGGCTTCATCGTTACCTTAAATTAATTCCGAAAGGTGAATGATCCCAGTCATAAATTAAAGGAGTAAGGGCCTTTAAGATAAAGAAAACAAGCGGAAGAGAGGGCTTCCATGTCAGATCAAAATTCGGAAAATCGAATTAAAGGAAAAGGCTTGGCGTCGGCGGCGGGTAAAATATTTGAATTTCTATCGGCGATCCGGTTGTTTTTCGGGGAAATCCGGGAATCGGTTTTGGAGAAAGCCGATGGGCTCCTGCGGCGGGCGCAATATCTGTTCATGGTTTATTTATGGATATCCATCGGTCTTATTTTCTTGATGCTTGGAATCTTTGACCTGCTTATCGATGAACTAAGAGTTTCCCGGGGAGTCGTGTTTTCCCTCGGGGGTGTTTTGATTTCGCTGGTCTCGGTTATTTTTCTTCAGACCGCCAAGATGAAGAAGCATCATCATTAAATAAAAGGAGGACATTATGTCATTCAAACAAAAAGCCGGCGCTGCCTGGAGCGAGTTGAAGCAACAATTACAGGACAAGGAAAATCAGAAAAGGGTGAAAGAGGAGATTGAAAAAAGGCTCAAACAGGGCAAGGAAGCCATTGAGCGGTTGGAAAAGGAGCTCAATGACCCTGAAAACCAGACCCGCCTTGAGAATAAACTCAAAGACGCGAAAGCCGCCTTAGCCAAGGTAAAGGCTGAGTATGAGAAGAGGAAAAAGGAAGCGGTAGCCTACACCCAGAAGAGCCCGGAAAAGGCCTTGGTGGTCGCGGCCGCAGCGGGCGCCTTGGCGGGCGCCTTGTGGGTGGCCTTTCGGAAGAAGAAGTAAGGAAACAAGTTTTCGGGGATCAATACAATAGATAGGAGGACGATATGGCGTCGCTAAAGATGCAACCGAAGGAAAAGGGGGCGGCATTGAAGCTCGTTAAGCCTTCCCCGGCGGGAAAAATGTCGAAAGAGGAAATGGAAATGGCCGCTTATTTCCACTGGCTGGGGAGGGGGTGCCCCAGCGACGATTCCCTGACCGATTGGATTGCGGTGGAAAAGAAATGGGGCGGGGACGCCGTTTCCGAAAGAATGGACGTCCAGGCTTAAAGGTTGAATGTTCGTGAGACCCGTTAAAGGAGGATGCTATGGAAACCAGCGTGATGGATAAATTCAGGTGGCGCATGGCCAAGTGGCTCTGGGCCCCGCCTGGGGAAATGCCCCTATCGGATCCGGAATATGCCGAATGGATGAAGCCGGCCGGAAGACCGGTCAAGAACAAGACCTGGCATCATTACCAGGACGGGCGGGGAAGCAAAATTGAACCGGCAAAGCGAAATGACAAACTCTATTTGCGGGGAGGCCTGACGCATCATGAAGTCACGACCCACCATAAGCACAAAGCCGTAATGGAATTCCGCGGCAAGGGTTCGAAGGTGGAGCGCCGGTCCCGGAAAAGCAAGGCGCGCCGCAAAGAGGGGTAAAGGACGCTATGAAAAAATCAAAACTTTATTTAATTTTGGGTTTTCTAGTGGGTTGGGGCGCGCCCCTGGGGGCTATAAGCCTTCGATACTTAACCTCCTCTTTTTCCTCTTCCCCTTACGAATTCTTAGAAATGGAATGGGCCGCCAATGTGTTTTTTACTGGTATATGTTGGCGGGAACCTGTGGAGCCTTTTTGATTTTTGGTTTTATTCTTGGCCGCCAAGCGGACCAGGTTGAGGAAAAAATGCGTAAAAGAATGGATTTATAAATGGAAAAGATCCAAAAAACGAACCATGTTTCGAACGGGGTTTATGGCCTTGGTTTTATAGGGGCTATGATTTTTTACCTTCAGCACTGCACCAGCTTCTGGACCGTGATGATCGGGATATTAAAGGCCATTTTTTGGCCGGCCTTCCTGGTCTACCAGGTAATGGAATTCTTAAAAATGTAGGAAGTTTTTATCAATGCCCACCGGCCGCAATGGAACGGACTTTGTCAGCCCCTTTTGCTCCAGGGTCCGGTTGATCTCCGATAAATTGACCTGGAGTGGCCGCTCGGTGTTGAGGAAAAGGGTTCCCAATTCGGAAGAAGGGGGATCCCATTTCCCTGCCATTTTCCGGTAGATCCCCATGTCCGCGTCGGATCCAAAATGTCTGGCTTCGGACAGGCGCCTTTCCGCGGTTTCGTGGCTGACCATGCAAACGAAGAACAAGAATGGAATTCCCAGGCTATTGGCCAAGTTTTCAAAATGTTTCCGCCAAGCTTCGCTGGTGAAGCTGGCGTCCACTATGACCCGCTCCCCCTTGAGCAGGGATTCTCCCGTCCTTTGGAGGAGGGAGGCGTAAGTTTTTTCGGTCCATTCCGGTTTGTAAATTCCCTTTTCAAACCCCGCTCCGGGCCGGGAAATAAGAGGTGATCCGGTTAGCTCTTTGCGGACAACGTCGGAGGAAAAAACCCGGAATTCTTCCTTTCCGGAAAAATGCCGCGCCAAACTGCTCTTACCCGTTCCGGGAAGCCCGCCTAATAAAATCAAGCAAGGCTTGCGCTCGGGTTTTTCCATTTTGCCGAGGGCCAGCAGGAAATGAAGATGGGCTTTTTTCCGGGCCCGGTCTTGGTTTTGGGGGGACTCCTCCGGATCTTGGGCCTGGAGGCCCCGAACTAAACCCCGCACCAAATGGCGGTAAGCGGTATAAAAATCCACCAAATAATTCGAGTTTACCCCGTTGATTTTCAAAAATTCATGGGAGAAAAGGACGGCCTGATCTTTGTATCCCCCTGTCTCCAAATCCATGGTGAGGAAGGCGGCGTCGCTAAGAGGGTCGCAACAGCGGTATCGGGGGTTGAATTCGACACAGTCAATCACCGCGATATCCCGGGGTTCGGGGTTGTCCGGAAAATAATAAATGTGCTCCATGCGAAGATCGCCGTGTCCGTCCCGGGCGGTTTTAGTCCTAAGGGAAATCCGCCCCTTTTTTTGATCGAGATTTTCTTCGGACAGTACATCCAACCTTTTCCACAGGGAAGGGTTCAAAATCGCCGGAGGGAAAAATTCCAGTTGATCCAAAATCTGCCGCCAATCCTCCGCCACCACCTGAAGTTCGGCCCATTTTGAAACCGCCGGGCCCTTGGACGCGTTTCCATAAAAGAAAGCCAGCCGGTTGGCCAGGCGGCTCCAAAAGCTTTCGGGTAATCCACCGGTTTCCAAAAGCCGGCTCAGACGCCGGTCATCGGGCAGCCGTCGCATCTTTACGGCATATTCCACGGGTTGGCCCGCCCCCCCGATGGACAGGCGGGTTCCGACCCGCGTGATAGGAACCACCTCCAGATAGATGTCCTCGGTCAGGCGACGGTTGAGGTCCAATTCCAGATGGCAGAATTTCTCCCGAAGTTCCAGGGTCGAGTAGTCCACAAAGGGAAAGCTCACCGGTTTTTTGATTTTATAGGCGAAGGTTTCAGTCAGCAGGACGATGGAAATATGGGTCTGCACCACTTCCAATTTTTCCACCGGATGGGGAAAGGAAAGGGTATCACCACCCAGGCGCGTCAGCAGGCGTTCAAAGGCTTTATTTTCCAGGGGCTTTTCCACGAAGGTACCTTCCCTTTCGGATTGGATCGGAGTTTGCATTTATCCTATTCCTTCCTTTCAAAATAACTATGACAGTTGTCATAAATTTTGGACGCCCCAAAACCCATAATAGTTAATACCAAAGAAAAAGAAAGAGGGCCGTCGTGAATATTAATCCAGAACAAAGCGTGGGAAAAATCGCCGTCGAAAACCGCGGGTCCATCCCTGTTTTCGAGAAAGAGGGTGTCGATTATTGCTGTGAGGGAAGCCGTTCTTTAAAAGATGCCTGTTATATCGCCGGAGTTCCCTTGGAAAAAGTCGTCTCGGCCCTGGAGAGAATCGACCCCAAGAACGACGGCCGGTACATAGCGGAACGGGACTGGCGGACTGAATCCATGGCGACGGTGATCGATCATATCCTTCAACACCACCACGCCGAATGCCGCGGGCAGATTGACCGGGTTGAAAATCTCCTGGAGGGAATGAACCGGGCTGATAGCGGACGTCATCCAATGGTGGTCAAACTCAAGGAATTGTTTGGGAAAATGGCTGAGGAAATGGAGGAGCATATCCGGGAGGAGGAAGTGGTGGTATTCCCGACCTTGATCCACGCTGAGAAAGCCGCCCTCCAGAACAAACCCATCCCCAATCCCTTCAAATTCTATAGCCAATTCAGCCATCCCTTGCGCATTCTTCAATGGGAATACGGCCTGATGGGGCGCGAGTGGAAGGAAATTCATGAACTAACCGATCATTTCCACGCGCCGCCGGGCGAAGAGGCTTTTTGGAGTCCACTTTATTTGGCCCTTCGGGAGATGGAGAAGGACGCCCATGAACATGTTCATTTAGAAAGCAATATCCTGTTGAAGCGGGCCATTGAGATGGGACTCTTGAACGATGGACAGGTGACGTGAAACGTTGAAAAATTAAAAAAAGGGAGAAGGAAAATGTCGCCATTCGGTAAAAAAACCCATATCTTAAATGTCACCGAGGCCCTCCGGGCCCGTTATACCTGCCGGGATTTCCGGCCCACTCCCGTCCTGAAAAGCGTCTTGGCCGAGGTTCTGGAGGAAGCCACCCGCGCCCCCTCCACCGCCAATACCCAGCCTTGGGAAATATACGCCGCCACCGAGAAGCCCTTGGAAAGGATTTGCACGGGTTTTTTGAGGGACTTCGAGAAGGGCGTGGCGCCCAATCCGGATATCCCCTTCTCCCGCCATTGGCCCGAGCCCCTGAAGAGACGCGCGGAAGAAATGATGGCCCTGCACCGGTTGAAATCCACGAACCATCCGGGGGAATCCACCGATGTTCGGGAGCACCAGCGCCGCAATTTCGCCTTCTTCGGCGCGCCGGTGGTGCTTTACCTGTGTCTGGACAAGACCTTGGGAATGTGGTCCTTCTTCGACCTGGGGCTCTTGGCCCAAAGCATCATGCTGGCAGCCCTGGAACAGGACTTGGACACGGCCACGGCCTTGATGCTGGTCTCCTATCCCGATCTGATCCGGGACGAGTTGGAGATCCCCAAGCACCTGTCGGTGGCCATCGGCATTGCTGTAGGTTATGGAAAGAACCCGGGCCATCACGATGAATTCCTGAGCCCGCGCCGGGTCCTGGCGGACGCGGTCCGCTTCAAGGGGTTTGATTCGGAAGTCTAGGGGTGGATGATGAATGCGAAAGTCCAACGACCCCAGGTCTTTTATCTGCGGCGCGCGAAAACCTGCCGGAAAAATCTTCTGGCGCGGGTCACTCCACGAACCCTCCATGATTTCAGGACCTGCCTCAGGCGTCTCGAGGCCTTTCTGCGCCTTGAAAAACCCCTCCTGGGAAAAACCCGTTACCGGGATTCGATCATCCGGATCAAAAATCTGCGGAAATGGACCGGTCCCTTGCGGGAGGCTTTTGTGACGTCCGCCATCCTCAAGACCGCGGGATTGTCTTCGAGAAAGAAAGTCCTGATGCCTGGGGGGATTGAATCGGGAAAAGAGAAAGCGTTCCAGACCCTTCTTTCGGATCGATCCCTTGGGCAATTCTTTTCCTATATGGAAAGTATGCTGGGGAATTTGGACCAAAGGGCCGAACGAAAAAAGACCCAAAGAATAATCCGAAAAATATTTATGAAAGAAGTAAGCCGGCTTCGCCAGGCCTTGAAGGCTTATCATCTCAAGGGGCCGGGCCCGAAAGTCCTTCACCTCCTCCGTATCCGTTCCAAACGTCTGCGCTATGACCTGGAGCAATTTGATTTTCTTCATCCGCATCGGAGGAAAAAACTGCTGAAAGCGGTCAGCCGGGTCCATGACGCATTGGGCCGGTTGAGGGATTTGAGAACCGCGGAAAAAGGGGCCGACGAGGAATCACTGAGAATTTTATCGGCCCAGGAAAATGGCCTGCGATGCGACGCCATTGAATCCATCCATCGTCTCGATAAGGTAATGGTTTAAACTGGGATATGTCCACGCCCAGCCCTTTCCAGTACTATTGGTTTGATTCCATGGACAATGCTATAAGGTGTTATTCCGAATTCTAAAACCGGATCCATTCCTCTGAAAAAGAAGGAGTTTACTTGAATTACACGACCCCAGTATTCATTTTCATCCTGGCCAGTGTCAGCCTGGTAAGCCTTTTATCTTTGGTAGGGATATCCCTGCTGTCCTTGAGCCATGAGGTTTTTCACCGCCTGGTTTCATTCCTGATCGCCATGGCCGTCGGCGCGCTTTTCGGGGACGCTTTTCTCCACCTTCTGCCCGAGGCCTATGGGCGGGAACCGGCCTGGACCGTGGGTTTGTGGGTCCTCGCCGGTATCTTGGGTTTTTTCGCGTTGGAAAATTTCCTGCAATGGCGCCACCAGCATTCGGACGAGGAGATGGAAATTCAACCCTTCGGCTACCTCTCCCTCCTGGCGGATTCGCTCCACAACTTCATGGATGGCCTTTTAATCGGCGCTTCCTATTTGGGTGGCGTGACCCTGGGGATCGCCACCACGATGGCGGTGGCGCTCCATGAAATTCCCCATGAGTTCAGTGATTTCGGCGTCCTGGTCCAATCGGGTTTCACCCGTGGAAGGGCGCTGTTCCTTAATTTTCTGACGGCGCTGGCCGCCGTCGCCGGGGGGCTGGTCGCCTGGTGGGTGGGCACCGCATCCTTGGATTTCACGAGAGCCCTTCTTCCCTTTGCCGCGGGCAATTTCATCTACCTGGCGGGTTCGGACCTGATCCCCCAACTCCACCGCAAGACCGGACCCTTCCGAGCCCTGTTCCAGATCGCCGGCATCCTTTTGGGAGCGGGGATCATGCTTCTCTTGAAACTTTACGAATAAATCAATGTTGTCACGCGCGGATAATCGAAGAGCGGAGTTTTTTAACCGGGATCACCTCATTTTGGAGCGTAGTTTAATGGTCTTTCCAGCCACCATGAAATTTCCCCAGCCCCTGTGGTGGATGGTCTTCGGGTTTTTCACCGAGGGATCGACCCAGGCCTTGACCACTTGAAGCACTAGGAAATTATATTTTTCCGCCATCCCCTTATCGAAAAGCCTGCACTCCAGGTTGGCGTAACATTCGTCCAGGAGAGGCGCCTTCACCCTCGACGCGGGGGATTGGGCAAGGCTGAATCTTTTAAATTTATCAACATCCCCCCCGGAAACGTTCCCGCAGCCGACGACCTTCCTTGCCAATTCCACCGTTGGAATATTGATGACACATTCCCGTGAGGCCCTTAAATTCCCGAAGGTGAGGCTTCCGCCTCCGATGACACAGCCCACTAGCGGCGGTTCGAATTCGATCATCGTGTGCCAGGACATGGCCATGACATTGGGCCTGACCTTCAACATGGTCGTCACCAGCACAACCGGGCCCGGTTCTAGTAGTCGGTAAACTTGGGATAAAGGATAGGATTTTTTCATGGAAAAAAGCATAACCCGTGTGAAAGATCCGGTTTATGACCTGGCGCATAGGTGACGGGCGTCATAGTCGGGATCGATGGATTCCCCTAGTCTCAAAAGGGATGGGGATTGGTAGTGTCGGGATTTCGAATAGGGAGGATGAAATGATTAAACCAAAAAAAGGTAAAAAAGCCGTGAGCTCGGCGGCCAGCGCTGAAAAGCGCCGGTCGGTCGAAGAGGCGGCCTATTACCGATGGCTCAACCGGGGTAGCGGGCACGGGAGGGATTTCAACGATTGGCTGGATGCGGAAGAAGATATCGCGGAGAACATCTTCGACCGCGACCCAGAGGATTAAAAGATATGGCCGATATTTGGCCCGGCAAGGCGTGAAGCGAACCCAAGAGATGAGTGATTTAGGGAGGCGCTTCCATGAAAAAATCGAAATCAAAGAAGAAACAACGGTCCGGTAAAGGAAGGGGAGAATTTCCGGGGAAAACAAAAAAAGAAAAAGAAGCGGTCCGGAAAAGGGGGGCCGTCAAGCTTGAGGTGAAATCCTCCTTCATGCCTTTCCAGCATCGGCGGGCCGAGGAAGAGGCTGAGGGGGAGTTGGAAGGGGAGGAGCGCCGTTGGGATGAGAAAAATCCCCAGGACGATGAGCCGGGCGAGGCGCCTTGAAGTGAGTTTTGCCAGGATCGCTTAAAATCAGGGCAGCCCCACAATTTTTTTACCCGTTGTTGACCTGAATTTGGCCAGGAATAGGGCATAAACCGGCCCATTCGAGTTTTAACTAAACGACCCTCCACGATTCCATCCAGCGCTAAAGCTATCACGTCATAGCCGCCAGAACATGGCGTGATAGCTTTAGTGATCACCCGAAATAAAAATCAACTAAAGAAGCCCTTTCGAGCCTCCGTTAATGGCACCACACTTGCTTTAGTTGTGCAGATGATTCATTCGAGCCTCGGAAATGGGAGGGTTTCATGTTGATAATGACGAAAACCATGCCGGTTTCTTTTCATGTATCCAAGAAACCCTGCCTTTCGGTGATTGATGTCTTTAAGGGCCTGCCCTTGCCCATTCTCGGAATGATAGGAGACCAGGCGACGGATAAGAAATATGCCAAACGGGAATCGATATTCCTGGAGGATGACAGCGCGGAATTTGTCTGGTTCGTGAAGGAAGGCCATGTCAAGGAGGTCAGCCATTTGTTCAATGGAAAAAGCAAAACCCTTTGCATGGTGGGACCCGGCGGGATGTTCGGGGTTTCCGCCTTTGGCGGCGGAAAGTACGGCTTCCATGGGTTGGCCGAAACCGACGCCAGCGTGTTGTCCTTTCCCATTCCAGTTTTCCAGGACCTGATGGAAAAATACCCGGTCCTAGCGGGAGGGGTTCTTTCCCGTCTTTCCAAACTCTTGCGCCATTCCAAGGATATGCAAATCTTCGCACAGGAGCCGGCGGAGAAACGGCTTCTTCATGTTCTGGTGGGGATGACGGCGGAGTATGGCCTGACGATCCCCCTGACGCGCCGGGAAATCGCCGAGATGGCGGGCACGGCGGTGGAAACCTGCATCCGCGTTTTATCGCGGCTGGAGACGGCCGGGTTTATCACTTCCTTGCACGGAAAATTAACCATTCAAAACCTGGAAAAGATAAAGGAACGGCTGGAAGCGTCCCAGTAAAAAAAGAAAGGTTGAATATGTTCAATGGATTGGGAAGGAAGATCGGGCTTTTTGCCGAGAAATTCATTTTGTGGATTTTTGAAGGCGGGAAATCCCCGTTCAGCCGGGACAAATCGGGAATGAAGGCGGTTCAGTCCCAGTCGGGGGAAATTTCCTTGAAAAGGAAAGCCAATAAAACCCGGTTATAAAATGAAGCTTCCTGATCCGGATCATAAAAAATTCCACGAAAAGGAATAAAATAAAACTGAAAGAGGTTCTTGATACGACACCGTGAAGGTGCCAGCGGATTCGATCCGACGTGGTACGAAAAAGAATCCTCTTTCGTTGGAAACCCGGGAATGGGTGTCATCCCCGGGTTTTTTTATTTTGGGGACAAGGTTTTCTTAGTGGGCTTTAACGGGGAGGGAAGGTTTAAAAAGAAGATTAAATAAATAAACCTTAATGACAAGCATCATATTGAAATTAGCTTTGGTAAATAAAATATATTAAGAAGCGGATAACCGCTTCAAATTCATAGAAAAGAAAGGAAGCATAATATGTTATTCACGATCGGAGCGGTGCTTGTGGTTCTTTGGCTGTTGGGCTTGGTGAGCTCTTATACCCTGGGAGGCTATATCCATATCCTGCTAATCATCGCCCTCATTGTCATTGTTGTCGGCTTCCTCCAAGGCAAAAGGGTATAACTTTACGATTAAAAAGAAGTCCGCCGGCTGCGGACTTCTTTTTTGGGGGGGCGCAGGCCCCGGCCCGTTGCGTCGTCTTGGGCGTTAACGGCCCGAACCTTAAATTAAAGTTGGAACCGAGCCCGGCGATGAGGGCCAGCGGGCGTCATTCACTCTCAACGCTCCCCTGGACGCCGGGAAAACCACTGAGGTCATCGTGTTTTTTACCAATCCAGCTTTCCGGTTCAAAAAGAATTCGAAAAAGAAATAACGGATCGTAAGGTTGTGGTCGGTTAGACGTCGTGGCAGGTTTAAAGCCTCCCGCAAAAAAAATAAAGCAATTTGAAAAACTCCTTCGATAAACTTCGGGCCTGGAAATGATGGAAAAGCAAGGTCGCGAAGGGCGCCAGGAGCCGCGGAAGACAAAATGTTGAAAAACCAGATGAGTCCAGTTTTTGTTTTTGCCATACCGGTATATTCGGAACCTTGAGGGGTGAATTATCAATAGTGAGAAAACCCGGTTCCGGAAATTCCCTCCGCCTTCGGAAAGCGATAAAAAGACCGAAATATGACAAGAGTCATGTTTCGAAAATGAACCCCATGTAAAGATTTACTGCGATCCTTGAAGGGAGGCTTCTATGAGAGTGGAAGAGCTGGACTTGAAAAAACTTTTGAAAGTGGAACCCGAGGGCGGCGTGGTTCAATTCGCCGGCCAAAGGGCACTGATCTTCGATGCCCTGTCCCAGGGGCTTTTGCGCAAAGAACTCATCGATACCTTCAGCGAAAGAACCGCCAGAGGTATTCTCAGCCATTACGGCTTTATCCACGGCCAACGCTTGGCCGAGACGCTGAAAAACAATTTCAAATGGGACAGCGACTGGGATTGGCAAAAGGCAGGGCTGCGGATATTGACGATCCAAGGCCTATTCCAGTTGGATCCCAATAGCCTCAATGATTTCGCCGGCGAAGGCGGAAACTGGTGCGTTTCCTACGAAGCCGAGCAGCACCTTACCCTGAAGGGAAGGTCGGAGAAGCCCGTCTGTTGGAATCTTTGCGGGATCATCAGCGGTTATATGAGTTTCGTCAAGGGACGGGAAATGTACGCGCTGGAGGACAAGTGCGTGGGAAAGGGCGACGCTGTCTGCCATGTGAGGGTCAAAGCCGCGGAAGAATGGGGTAGTGATTATAAAAGTGAATTGGATGTTTTTAGGCGGCTGGGAATGGACGACACCCTCCGGGACGTTGCTTCCACTTTGAAGCGGACCGAAAGCGAATTGCGCGAAAAGACCCGCAAGCTGGAAAAATTAGCCGAAATCGAAGAAGACCCGTCGGAACTCATGGCACGGAGCCCCGAAATGCGGAATTTGATGGAACTAGCCAAGACCATCGCCGCCATTGATTCCACGGTTTTGATCACCGGAGAAAGTGGAACAGGAAAGGAACGGGTGGCACGTTTCGTCCATGACCATTCGGCCCATGCGGACGGACCCTTTATCGCGGTCAATTGCGGGGCCATTACCGATACCCTGTTGGAAAGCGAACTTTTTGGGCATGCTCGAGGAGCCTTTACGGGCGCGACCTCGGACCGCCCAGGTCTATTCGAATCAGCCAACGGCGGGACGCTCCTGCTGGATGAGGTTGGCGAAATCACACTCCCCATGCAGGTGAAACTTCTGCGGGTGATTCAGGAAAGGGAGGTACGTCGGGTTGGGGAGAATAAGAGTCGTCCTATTAACGTGAGGATTTTGAGCGCGACCAACAAGGATCTGAAAGCCGAAGTTGCCGAGAAAAGATTCCGGGAAGACCTTTATTACCGCCTGAATGTCGTTGAGTTGGCGGTTCCACCGCTTCGCAAGCGGCGGTCGGACATTCTGCCCCTCGCGCGTCTGCTTTTGGCGGAAGCGGCGATCCAAATGAAGCGGTCTGTGGATGGATTAACCGTTCCGGCGGCGGACCGATTGGTTGAGTACGCCTGGCCGGGCAACGTCCGCGAACTGGCCAACGCCATGGAACGGGCAGTCGCGGTCGCAAAAACCAATCGCGTTGATGTGATGGATCTTCCGCATGAAGTCCTCGAAGGGATACCCCATCTCTCTGAAAAGGGAGAACCGCGTTCCTTGAGGGATGTGGAAAAAGACTGCATCATCGGCGCCCTTGAAAAAACGGATGGGAACCGGAGTAAAGCGGCGGATTTGTTGAAAATGGGCGTGGCGACGCTTTACCGAAAACTCAAGGCTTATAAAAGTGAAAAGGGCGGCTCGGAAAATTAGGATTTAAAATAAGGCCTTTATGATCCAACTTATATTGGAGACCCGTCGCAGGTCATAAAATAATTTAAGTAATAGTTCGCGGACTTTATCTTTGGAGGAATATATGCTCGCCGTCAAAATGATAAAAGAGAAGAGGATCCATGCCCGAATCCCTGTCAAAATACCCGTTAAATATCGGTTGATGGAAGGCGATAATGTTTTCTGTAATCATGAGGAGTGGCATAGGAGAGAAAAAAGCACATTCACCCTGGATATGAGTTTAGATGGAATGCGCATTTCCCTGGACCCCTCTTTGTCAGTGGGAAATGTCCTAAAATCCGAAATCTTCCTGCTCGACCAAAAGGCAAGCATAGATGTTTATGCCGAGGTGGCTTGGATTGACGATAAAGGCGCCGGAATCCACTTCCTGTTGATGGTCAACGATGAGAGGGAGTCCTTGCTTCATTTCCTCGAAAAATCTTCTTCAGTTTAAACATTGAGTCAATAGACACCGCCCAGCGAAGGTGTGTGGCCGCAAAGCTCGGGTCTTTCATTCTTCCAACAACCGTTTGTGGAGGAAGGGATAGAACATTCAGGATTTTTTATGGATCAACCCTGCCGTTACTTCCGGGGTTGGTTTCGTCCGCGAAGGAATCCAGGGAAAAGGTAAGCAGCCGACACAACGAAGCCTTTTCGGTTTCGCTTGTCAACTTTTCCAACGCGGGATAAAAACTTCTCTCCTCCCGGATCATATGTTGGTTCATGAATAACTTGAACCGGGCTTCGTTGTCCAAGAGGACGACGACCTCCATGGGATCAGTTAGGGAGGTTAAGCGGTAAAGACCCGTTTTCAAACAAGTCAGCCATTCGACGGCGTTCTGGTGCTCCTCGGTCAAATTATCCAGGTCGGCGATCCATCGACCCCGGGCTCTTTTCCGGAAAAGGGGAAAGAGGATATCCTCCTCTTCACACTTGTGCGCGAGAAGGCCTTCTTCGAAAAGCCGGAACAAGCTGTAAGCCTCCATGTATTTTTTTTCCAATAAAGCCCGTTGATGTTTCTTGAATAGGCCGTCGAGTTCGTAATGGATATGGTTTAAGTTCGAGAGGCTTCGGGGAGTATGGAGGTTCAAGGTCGGTCTTTCGAATTAGAATGAGTGTCGTCCCATTATGCCTTCGGATACCCCGAACCTTTATGAGCTTACTCATAATAGGCTCAAGGTTTTTATAAATGCATTGACCAAAAATCTTTCATTCGCAATTCATGAACGGCCCCATCATTCTGCGAATCAAAATGAGGATTATATCCAATCGTATTGATAGCCAAACACTAAACCGAAACAAACCAAAAAGTGTTTTGCTGGAGATGTTTCTTTTTGTTTGCGATGGTTTTTAACCATCCGGATTCTAGAAACCAATTGGCAAGTTATATGCATTAAATATTAATCTGGTTTTCGTTTTATTTTTTCGATTCAGGTTTCGAGATGGCTATTCCAGCCATTGGGAAAATGACCTCGTTTTTTCAGGAAGCTCGGCGGAAACCTAGAAAGGATCCAGTGGAAACATTAAATGTGACCATCCTCGATGTGGAAAAAAATCCGGGAGATTCTCTTTGGATGGAATCTATCATCCCTTCTGGGCCGTCCTTATGCAATAAAAGCAAACAACGGTTCCGGGTCATACCTGTTCCCGGTCCCGGCGAGGCTCGGGCGAGGCTCAAAGAAGGCGGGGTCGATGTTGTCCTGTTTGAATCGAGAGGCACGAATGAGGAGGATATGGGGGCCTTAAGCCAAATCAAAGCGGCCTCCCCTAATGTCCCCATCATTGTTCTCTCGGATGTATTCCAATCAGAAGCCCTTTTCCATCTTATGGAGAATGGAGTCCAGGAATACTTGGTCAAGGGGCAAATAACGGGAGAAAAATTTTGCCGGGCCGTCTGGTCTGCCATTGAACGCCAGCGTTATCAAATCCATCGCGGGAATTCCGTGAGGGATTCAATCCGGTATTTCGATGTCCTGATGGAAATGGCGCTGGATGGGGTGGCGGTTTTCCAAAAGGGGGTCATCCTCACCGCCAATCTCGTCTTTGACCGGATTCTGGGTTACGAACCGGGGGAATCGAAAGGGAAACCACTCTCCTTTTTTTTTAGTTCTGAATACCAGGGCTGCTTCCAAAACCCGACCGATCCAGGGACCGGGATGCCCCAGGTCATCATGGCGAAAAAGAAAGAAGGTTCTTCCGTTTTCTTGGAAAACAAGATCCGGCCCTTTATTTTCAACAAGGAACCGGCTTTCGTTATGGGCATCAAAGATATTACCGAACACAGGAAAACCGAGGAAAGCCTGAGGCATCAGGCTTATTGGGATTTCCTGACGGACTTGCCCAATCGCTATCTTTTTTTCGAAAACTTAAATGGGGCGCTAAAACAAGCTCGCAAGACGGGGAACAAGGTGGCCCTTTTCTTTATCGACCTGGATCATTTTAAGGTCATCAACGATACCCTGGGCCATCATATCGGCGATCAGCTATTAAAAATCGTATCCAAGCGATTGAGTCATACGGTGCGTTTAGGCGATACGGTGGCGCGATTGGGGGGGGATGAGTTCACCATCATTTTTCAGGATTTCAAGAAAATGGAGGAATTACCGGCCCTGGCCCGAAAGATCCATGAAATCCTGGAAGAACCCATCAACATCAATCAACATGAATTGCACGTGACGGCGAGCATCGGCATCTCCATTTACCCAGATGACGCCCAAACCCCTGAAAAGCTCACCCAACAGGCGGATGTGGCCATGTACAAGGCAAAGGAAAACGGGCGGAACGATTTCTCCTTTTACCAGGGCGCCATGGACAAGGGTGGGATGGAAAAACTGGACTTACAGACGGACCTTCACCA
>CAZHFP010000027.1:0-24127 GCA_964531065.1 uncultured bacterium | reverse complement strand
CCCTTACTGGGGAACAGGTCTATAGCCAAAGGGCGCAAGGAAACCAAGGTTTGAACACCATCGTTTGGGATGCTAAAAACAACCAAGGACAACCGGTCGCCAGCGGGTTTTATCTTTATCTAATCCAAGTGGATGATGGAACCTCGACCGTTCGCAAATCAGGGAAAATTATCATTCTTCACTAATGTTTTAAAAACTATTTCAACAAAAATTTTACCGCCGATATGGTGACCCCTAGAAGGCATCTTGGGGGAGTGGAAACAAAGTTTATCCGGCTTAGCCAAGGCCATCTTGTAGGGCCAAGTAATAGTTGTCGGTTTAAAATCTGCTTATTTTTGGATTGAGACCCGGATTACGTGGTGGGGGTACCTTTTGAAACCAGGCATCCTTTATTTCTCTTCTAAAAACCAATGACAAAAGTCGAAGGGCCTACCCTTTCCCCGTGTCATAACCGTGTCATTCAAATTCGGTTTTTACCGGTTTTGAAGGTCTCTGACCGGTACTGACCGGTAATTCAAAAAAAAGGCCTCGGCCCGTTTTGGTATTAAAACCATTACAGGCAAAGGCCAATTTAATGCTGATGGGGACAATAAATTTTTACGACTTACGACTTCAAAAACAAAAAAACCATCTGGAAAGATTTCGAGTCAGACGCATTCGACCACTCTGCCATCTCTCCGGGCCGTTGACTTAGGTTTTACTTCTAAAGGACGGGTATTGTAAAAGATAAGGAGACTATTGGAAAGGATGGCCGAAACTATTTGAATTAAAGCCTATTTATGAGAAATTAAGGTCATGAAAAAGCCCTCCATCGCCAAGCTCCATCGTGATTATCCGGATAAAGAGCTGCTCGAAAAAACCGCCCCCAAGAACCCTTTCCGCTTGTTCCACCAATGGTTCCAACAAACCCTCCAAGCCAATCTTATCGACCCCAACGCCATGGCGGTCACCACGGTCAGCCCTTCGGGAAAACCTTCATCCCGGATGGTCCTATTGCGGGGATTGGACAAACAAGGATTTGTCTTCTTTACTAATTATCAAAGCCGGAAGGGGCATGATTTGAAAAGGCGCCCTTTCGCGTCGCTCTTATTTTTTTGGCCAGAACTGGGCCGGCAGGTTCGTGTGGAAGGAAGGGTTAAAAGGACTTCGATCCGCGAGTCGGATGAATATTTCGCCAGCCGGCCCCGGGGGAGCCAGCTGTCCGCCTGGGCTTCGGATCAAAGCCAAGTGGTTTTGAACCGGGAAGTGTTGGAGAAACGCATGGCGGCTTTGAAAAAAAAATATGAGGGACAAAAAGTCCCAAGGCCAGCTCATTGGGGCGGCTACCGGGTTTTTCCCCAGGTCATTGAGTTTTGGAGCGGAAGGCGGAACCGCCTCCACGACCGGTTAAGCTATACCAAAAAAGGGAGCGGATGGGTTCGGCAAAGATTGGCCCCGTAAAAATGATTTAGAACGTGAAAAAAATAATATTAACCGCCAAGACGCCAAGTTCGCCAAGAAAGCCTATGATTAAAAAGCTGAAATATTTTTTGAACAGAGACTTGAACATTTTTGGGTTTACTTGGCGAACTTGGCGTCTTAGCGGTGAAAATGGTTTTAGGAAAAGGTAATGGAACAGTCCCCAACGAGAAGTAAAATTATTCAGACCGCCAGCATCCTGGCGGTGCTGGTGCTGTTTTTCGTCGCTCTCACGGTGTTGCGGCGGGAAGTGCGCCTCAACCACGCCGAAGATGTGCTCAACTATTTTAAGCTCATCTCCCGCCGTAAATTCTTTTTCGCTTTTTGCGCGTCGATGGGAAGCTACCTGGCCCTGACTTTTTACGACGTCCTAGGCATGCGGCATATCCACAAATCCCTTTCTTATCCCCGGATCGCGCTGACTTCCTTCATCGCCTATACCTTTAGCCATAACATCGGCGCGGCTCCTTTGACGGGCGGCGGTATCCGCTACCGGCTTTACTCGGCCTGGGGCTTGACGATCGGCGAGGCGGCCAACGTTCTTGTCATTTGCGGTATGACCTTCTGGATTGGCTTTCTCACCATGGGGGGCATATTCTTTTTCCTCGACCCGCCGGATCTTCCGGCTTCCATCAACCTTCCGGTCAATTCGGTTTTTACCGCCGGTGTCATTTTTCTTTTAATCCTCGCGGCTTATCTTTTGAGCGCGCTTTTCGTCAAGAAAACCATCAAGATCGTCCGTTGGAAATTCCCCACGCCCTCGGTCGGCATCGCCGTGGGCCAAATGCTGGCGGGGGCTTTAGATTGGACCTGCTCCGGCACGGCTTTATTTCTTTTGCTGCCTTCCTCCACCCTGACCCTGCCCTCATTTTTGGCGATTTATCTCCTCGCCCAGTTCGTGGGTTTTGTCAGCCAGGTCCCGGGAGGATTGGGGGTCTTGGAAACGGTCGTCGTGCTTTTGCTTGAGCCCCTCCTTCCGGCTTCGGATGTGCTGGGGGCGATGCTGGCTTTCCGCATGGTTTATTACCTCATTCCTTTTTGCCTGGGACTGATCTCTTTCACTATTTATGAAATTATCCGCAACAAGGAAGGGTTCAAGCGGGCCCTCCAAATATTAAACCGTTGGGCGCCCGATTTCGCGCCCCATGTTTTCGCGGTCCTGACGTTTCTGGGCGGGGCCGTCCTTCTGTTTTCAAACGCCTCCCCCGAGGTTAACTCAAGGATGACCCGCTTGAGCGAGCTGATGCCGCTATCGGTTTTGGAAAGCTCCCATTTTTTTACCGCCTTAGCCGGCGCCGGGCTTCTGGTTTTGGCCCGGGGCCTCCAGCAAAGGCTGGAGGGCGCCTATGGGATCGTCTTGATGTTTTTGGGCGCGGGAGTTCTGGGCTGCCTCTTCAAGGGTTTTGACTATCAGGAAGCGCTGAGTTTGCTTTTCATTTTGGGTTTGCTCCTGCCCAGCCGGCGCTATTTCCCGCGGAAATCCTCTCTTTTTCAACAGCGCTACCCGCCCCTCTGGGTCACGGCCATTTTATTCGTCTTGCTCGGTTCCATTTGGGTGGGCGTTTTTAATTACCGCAACATTGAGGATTATTCGGGAGACCTTTGGACCACCTTTGACATCGCCGAGGATGGATCCCGGTTCCTCCGGGCCACCTTGGGATCCACGGTCGCGCTGGTGCTTTTTTCCATCATTAGTCTTTTAACCGCTTCCCAGCCGGAAACCGAAATTCCCAATCCCTCCCAATTGGAGAAAGCGCTGGAGATCGCCAAAAAATCGCGCCGGGCTTACGCTTTACTCGCCGCCATGGGGGATAAGGCTCTTTTGTTCAATAAAAAATCCGACGCTTTTCTCATGTACGCCATCGAGGGCAAGAGCTGGATCAGCTTGGGCGATCCCGTAGGCGGGGAAAAAGAACAGCAGGAACTGGCGTTAAAATTTAACGATCTCTGCCGCAAAAGCAAAGCGTGGCCCCTTTTCTTCGAGGTAGACCAGGAGCATTTCCAGTTTTACCTGGATATGGGACTCACGGTCATGAAGATCGGCGAAGAGGGCCGGGTGCCCTTAAAATCCCTGACCCTGGAATCGCTGGCTTCGGCCGATTTAAAAAATACTTTCCAGCGTTTCAAGGAAACTGAGGATTATTCCTTCGAAGTTCTTCCGGCGGGAGAGTGGGGGGGCTTCAGCGGTGAATTGAAAAAAACTTCCGAGGATTGGCTGAGTAAAAATAAAACCCGTGAAAAGGGTTTTTTAACGGGTTTTTTCGGTGAAAAATACCTGAGCGCTTCGCCCATGGCCCTGGTGCGCAAGGAAGGGAAGGTCGCCGCCTTCGCCCATTTGCAGCTTTCCGGGGATAAGCAGGAGGTTTCCACCGATCTTTTGCGCTCCTCCGGCGAGGCTTCCGCCGCCCTGGAAGATTATTTAATGCTGGAAACACTTCTTTGGTCCCGGGAAAAGGGCTACCAATGGTTTAACCTCGGAACGGCCCCGCTCCTGGACGCCGAGGAAAGTCCCCTGGCACCCTTCAAGGATCAGCTCAAGGAAATCCTCTCCCCTTACGGGCACGCCGCCGGTCTTTTGGATATCCGCAAGGACAAGGAAAGGTTTAATCCCGAATGGTCTCCGAAATACTTAGCCGCCTCGGGCAACCTGCCCCTGGCCATGGCTTTTAATAATATCCGATCCCTCGTTTTGAAGGTCCCCCACGCGGGCTTGGAACGATAAGCGGGGGAATGAAGATGACCCCATCCTTGACCCGGCTTTTTTTATTTCTGTTGCTTCTCTCTGGCTTTCTGGGCGGCTGCGTTTCTTATTCCCGAAACGCCCTGATGGAAAACGGCCCGACGGCGTCTCCGGAGGAAGCGATTCGGAACGCGGAAAATATATTAACGCATAATCCCGATTGGCATATCGACTGTTCCCATTTCGTGCTGGCCTGTTATCACTCGGGAGCCATGAACGCTTTTTTAAACCGCCGGAAATACAACCATAATTTGGTTTATGACTTGAATTATTTCCTCACCCAGCAAAAGACCCGGCGGAAAAGAGCCGTCGACATCCAGCCCGGCGACATTCTTATTTTTAACAAGACCTACGATATCAATCATGACGGCCGCATTGACGATAAGGATGTTTTCACCCATGCCGGGCTGGTGGAAAGCTTCAAGAATTGGGTGGTGACCTATATCGACGCTTCCGAAAGCCGAAAGGGCCATATCTTGCGCCGCCGTGCCTTTAGTTTTATCGGGGACAAGAACAACGAGAGGGTAGCCCGGGATCCGGCGACTGGCCGAAAAATACTGCACCGGGAAACCTTTTACGCCGCCTACGCGGCACCATAAGACATTCTTAACCGCCAAGACGCCAAGTTCGCCAAGTAAAACTGAAAATGTTAAGATTTGAATCAAACTGAAAAGGTTTTATTTTTTTGTTTTGCCTTTCTTGGCGGACTTGGCGTCTTGGCGGTGAAATTTGGAGGTTTTATGTTTCATGTGGTTTTAATCGAACCGGAAATTCCCTGGAATACGGGCAATATCGGCCGGACCTGCCTGGGCGCGGGAGCCGAGCTTCACCTGGTGGGAAGGCTGGGTTTCCATCTGGACGACAAGCAGGTGGAGCGGGCGGGGCTGGACTATTGGGAAAAGGTCAAGCTTCACCGCCATGAAAGCTGGGAAGATTTTTTGAAATCCCTTGTCCCGGACGCTTCGCTTTTTTTCTTCTCCACCAAGGGAAAAAAAGGTTTATGGGACGCCTCTTTCCCGGATGGGGCTTACCTGGTTTTTGGAAAGGAAACCGCGGGGTTTCCGAAGAATTTTTACGAGGACTACCGGGAAAAGATGTATCGTATTCCCCAGCACGAAGAGGGTATTCGAAGCCTGAACCTCTCCACCGCGGTCGGGATCGTATTGTATGAGGGTTTACGGCAGGTTAAATCGCGTCAAGGGAGTGAAAAATGAATAAGGCCGGATTTTGGAAGAGGTTCGCCGCGGCGTTTATTGACGGGTTGATTTTTGCCGGACTTTCCCGGATCAGCAGCGGGTTGGGTTTTTTGCAAATTGTTTATGAAACCATTCTAGTGGCCCAGTGGAACGGGCAAACGATCGGAAAAAAAGTCTTGGGTATCCGAGTGGTGACGACTTCCGGGGGAAAATTGGATTTACTAAAATCCTTTATCCGGGCCATCAGTAAAATTCTTTCGGCCATCGCCCTGTGCTTGGGCTATCTATGGATGTTGTGGGACGAGAAATCCCAAACCTGGCACGACAAGATCGCCGATACTTTCGTGGTAGAAGGCTAGTCTGAATTTTTTTCCGGTTTGAAGCCCAGATGCCGGCGGGGGACGGTTTTCAACCGGCCCCCGTTTTTATTGAAAGGCCAACTTGATTCGGCTTGCGCTTTCCGTCAAGCTGTGGCGCTATGAATTTGAAAATACTTCGATGGCTCCCGTTATCGTTGTTAATCCTTGGCCTGGGGTGGTGGATGAGTTCCAAATCCAAACAAAGTTCCTTTCAACACACGAACCGGCTGATCCACGAGAAAAGCCCCTACCTGCTCCAGCACGCTCACAACCCGGTGGATTGGTACCCCTGGGGAGAAGAAGCCTTCGAAAAATCCAAAAAAGAAAATAAGCCTATTTTTCTTTCCGTCGGCTACTCCACCTGCCACTGGTGCCACGTGATGGAGCACGAGAGTTTCGAAAACGAGGCGGTGGCCAAAATCATGAATGAAAACTTCGTGTGCATCAAAGTGGACCGGGAAGAACGCCCCGACGTGGACCAAATCTACATGAACGCGGTGATGATGCTCACCGGCCAGGGCGGGTGGCCCTTGAATGTTTTTCTCACCTGCGACTTAAAGCCTTTTTACGGCGGGACCTATTTCGCGCCGGACGAACGGTATGGCCGTCCCCGATTTACCACCGTGCTCATGGACATCGCCCGGGTTTGGAAAACGAAGCCCGAAGAAGTTGAAAAGGCGGGGAAACAATTGGCCGAAGTCATCGCCCGGCCCAACGAAGGCCCCTCCGGGGGACCTTTAAGTGAAACGGTTTTAAAGCAGGTACTGTCGGAGTGTTCCCAAAATTTTGACGCCAGAGAGGGAGGCTTTCGAAGCGCCCCCAAGTTTCCCCCTTCCATGCTTTTAGGCTTGCTCCTGCGTCTTCACCAAAAAACCAAGGACAAATCCATTCTGCCGATGGTGGAACTGACCCTGGATAAGATGTCGCAAGGCGGGATTTACGATCAATTGGGCGGTGGTTTTTCCCGTTATTCCACGGACAATCACTGGATGGTGCCTCACTTCGAGAAGATGCTCTATGACAACGCCCTGTTGGCCCGGGCTTACCTGGAAGCTTTCCAAGTCACCGGCAATGCGGAATACTCCCGGATCGCCCGGGAAATTTTCACTTATCTGTTGAGAGACATGACGGACACCGAAGGCGGGTTTTACAGCGCTGAGGACGCGGACAGCGAGGGCGTGGAGGGAAAGTTTTATGTTTGGAAGCCGGCGGAAATCAAAAAAATCCTTGGCGGGACTGATGGAAAATCCTTTTGCGATCTTTACGGCGCGACCGAAGGCGGAAATTTCGAGGACAGTGAAAATATCCTTCACTTAAAAACCGGCTTGGACGGCGCCTTGAAAGTCCTGGGAAAAGACGAGGAGTGGCTCGAAAAAGTCCGAGCCCAAATGCTCCAAGCCCGGGCCAAACGGATCCGGCCCCATCTGGACGATAAAATATTAACCGCTTGGAATAGCTTGATGATTTCTTCCCTGGCCCTAGGCTTTCAGGTTTTAGGGGATCCCCTTTATTTGCGGGCCGCAGAAAAGGCCTCTTCCTTTATCTCCAAAAATCTTTTTAAAAACGGGCGGCTTCTGGCTTCCTACCGGCAGGGGCCTTCGGACATTCAAGGTTACATTGACGATTACGCTTTTTTTCTGGCCGCTCAATTGGATTTATATGAGAGCACTTTTAACACGGCCTATTTAATAAAAGCTGTGGAGCTGGAAAAGGAAATGGTGAGGCTTTTCTGGGATGAAAAATTTGGGGCCTTTTATTTCACGGGAAGCGACCAGAAGGACCAGCACCGGTTATTGACGAGGACGAAAGAAGCTTATGACGGGGTGATCCCATCGGGAAATAGCGCGGCGGCTTTAAGCTATTACCGCTTGGCGGAATTCACCGGCAAAAAAGAATACCGGGACAGGGCAGACGACATCCTTAAATGTTTCGCGGGAGTTTTGGAAAAGTCCGGTTCCAATTTCCCCCTGATGCTTCAGGCTTTTCAATTCGATTTTTCCGGTCCGGCGGAAATTTTAGTCATGGGCCCCCCGGAGGAGTCCCATCAAATGATCGAAACCTTGTGGAAGGCTTATTTACCTAATAAAGTAATCGTTTTTGCGGAGGACAAGGAAGTGAAAGACTTGGCGGGCCTCATTCCCTGGGCGGAAGGACGTCAATCCCAGGGGGGGAAACCTACCGTATTTGTCTGCCGAAATTACCAGTGCCAGCTGCCGGTGACGGACGCGAAAAAAGCCTTGGCATTGCTGCAGGACCATTAAATGAAACGGGAGAAGAAATGAAATTGAGAATCGCTTTGGCGGTCTGTGGTTTGATGATCGCGGGAGCTTCCTGGGCGGATGAAAAAACCGATCCGGCGGCAACGCCTGCCGCCACGTCCGTGACCTACGGGTGGAAGAGGGAAGTTACCGCCGGCTTAAACCTTAACCAGGCTTCCTTCGACAACTGGCAGGGCGGCGGGACCAATTTTGTTTCCTGGCAGGGGGAATTGAACGCCAAACTGGAAAATGATACGGCGGCGGATAACTGGTCCAACAGCCTCAAGATGGAATATGGAATGACTTTTGTGGACGGTCAAGGAACCCGTAAGTCGGCGGATGGAATCAACTTAGAAAGCGTTTACTCCTGGAAAACCTGGGCGCAGGTCAATCCATTCGTCTCCCTGGCGGCCAAAACCCAATTTGACACCGGGTTTAATTATTCCACCGGGACGGCGGTCCCCCTCTCGGGCTTCCTTGATCCGGGTTACTTTACGGAAACCGCCGGATTAAAATACATTCCTGATGCGGTCTTTAACACCCGCTTGGGATTGGCCGCGAAAGAAACGATCGCCCACCAATATGGATCGATTTACACGGTGAACCCGGATACGGGGGCGGTTGAGACGGAATTAACCGACCTTGGGATCAGTTCGGTGTCGGAGCTCAATTTGAAACTCTCCTCCAACTCTAATTTCGACTCCAAGCTCGATATGTTTTGGAATGGCCGGGCGATTGACCGGACGGTGGTGGAGTGGGACAACCTGTTGACTTTGAGCCTGAATAAAATCATCAGCGTGAATATGGAAGATGACTTCCGTTACGATAAAATTATTTACAACGGCTGGCAGATTAAGGAAACCTTGGGATTGGGCTTTGCCCTTTCTTTGCTGTAAAGACGACGGGCTTATTCATTAAAATCAAAAAGTGAAAGGGACACCCCATGAGCATTGTCAAAGAATTCAGGGAATTCGCCGTGAAGGGCAACATGATGGATTTGGCCGTTGGAATCATCATCGGCGGGGCTTTCGGTAAGGTGGTTTCTTCCATCGTGGCGGATATTCTCATGCCGCCCTTAGGGCTTCTCATTGGCGGACTCAATTTCACGGACATCAAAATCAACCTGAAGGAAGCGATGGTGGACACGGTGGGAAAAGCCCATCCGGCGGTGACCCTGAACCTTGGAAACTTTATCCAATCGCTGGTGGATTTCGGCATTATCGCCTTCGCGGTTTTCCTATTGGTGAAGGGCATTAATCGGATGAACCGAAAAGCCGCGCAAGAGCCTCCCGTGCCCGCGGCCCCGACGAAACAGGAAGAACTCCTGGCTGAAATCCGTGATTTGTTGAAAAAGAAATAGCGGGATTTTTTGAGAACCGTGGATTTTTGCCTGGAGAAGGGTCCAGGCCGGGATATTTGGGGAACACTCTCGGTCCCCGAAAAAATAAAATACCCGCCGATTCTGATGGCCCATGGTTTTTTGGGGTTTAAAGACTGGGCTTTTTTCCCCTGGCTGGCTGGCTATTTCGCCGAGCAGGGGTTTCCTGCGGTTCGGTTTAATTTTTCCGGCTCAGGGATGGGCCCCCGAATCGACGGTCCTTTCGAGGAGCTTGAAGCTTTTCAAGCCGACACCCTCTCAAAACAAGTGGAAGATTTGCTTTTGGTCTTAGCGGCGGTGACCCAGGGAAAGCTGGAGCCGGACCTGCCGGCCTCCCCCAGTGTTTTTCTTTGGGGCCATTCCCGCGGCGGCGGCGTGAGTTTGCTCTCGGCCTTGGGCGTGAACGAGATTCGGGGAATCGCCACCTGGGCCACGATCGCCCGGGTGAATCGCTACTTATATGAAATGAAACAAGCCTGGCGGAAGCAGGGTTTCGCTGGGTTTGAAAGTTCCCGGACGGGTCAACTCCTCAAGGTTTCCACGGCCTATTTGGAAGACGCTGAAAAATGGGGAAAAGCGGGGGATATCCCCACTTTCCTTCATCACCTTTCAGCTCCGGTTTTTCTTCTCCATGGGTCGGAAGATACCAGCGTCCGTCCGGAGGAGTCGGAAAGCCTGGCGGCGGTCCACCCGCGAGCCCAATTGGCCATCTTGGCGGGGGCCAATCACAAATTCAACGCTGCCCATCCATTTGAAGAGCCTCCGGAAGTTTTAAAAGAAGCGGCCCGAAAGACGGTGGAGTTTTACCAAAGCCTTTCCTCGTGATCCATGGCAGAATGAGCTTCCATGAAAAATCCCACGGCCCGGCGGCGGCAAATAAACCATGACGATAAAAATAAGTTCAGGTCTTTGTTCCGCCTCAAAGATTTTCCCGGTTTTTCCTCGAAGGATTTAAGAGCCTTGGAAGAATATTATGACGCCCAGCTCAGGGGCCATCAGACGCCCGCCCTGCGGGTGGGATGGAAAAATCCCAAGAGTCAAAGGGTCCGATTTGAGAATCTCATCAAAGTGGGGCCGATTCAAAAGTCAAAGATCCTCGATGTGGGCTGCGGGTTGGGAGCTTTCCGTGGATTTTTGAAGGATCGGAGAATTTCGGTGGATTATACCGGGGTGGATCTTTTTCCCGCCACGATCACCGAAGCTAAACGGCTTTACCCGGACGCCCGTTTTGAGGCCAGGGTTTTAACGGCCCGGCCTTTCGCTTCCGGCCGGTTTGATTATGCCTTTCTTTCCGGAGTCTTCAACATCAAGGTCCGGGACAATTGGAAATATATGGGGGCGGTTTTAAAAAACGTCCTGCGGCAAACCAAAAAAGCGGTGGCGTTCAACGTCTTGAGCGGTGCATCAGGATTAAAAGAATCCAACCGTTTTACGGTCTTGCCGGATGAATTGGTTTCCTTTGGGAAAAAATTAGGAGTCGGCCGAACCCGTTTACTAGACCGTTACCACCATTTGGACTTGACGCTTTTCTTATATAAATAAGGTTCACTCTTTTAAATTAAAATTTCCCAACGCTCCCGTTCCTTGAGGGTTTCTTTCCCGGACACCGGTTCCCGAGTAAAAACCTCTAGAAAAGGATGGGGCTTTACCCTACACTTCCTTCCATGACCTTTACACCGCCAAAGCGAATCGCCTCCTTTTCGCATACCACTTCCGATATTCTT
This sequence comes from uncultured bacterium, assembly GCA_964531065.1. Classification (GTDB taxonomy): domain Bacteria; phylum Oederibacteriota; class Muellerivitia; order Muellerivitales; family Muellerivitaceae; genus PALSA-1180. The sequence goes on along the minus strand of CAZHFP010000027.1, from coordinate 13,014 downwards.
TCCTACCTGGGGCTCGCCGATGAAGTGACCACCTTAAAGGAATATTGCGAGGAAATTCCTCCGGTATCCGACCGGGAAAAGCCGGAATATTGGTTTTCCATGGCCGAAGGCCGGGTTCATAGTTTGAAATCGGAGCTCATTTTAACTTTTTCCATCGCCCAGCAGGATTTACAAAAACGGTTAAAGGATAAAGGCTTTAACGTTCTCCATATAGACCCCCATTCCCTCAGGGAAGTGGAGGATTCCTTTATTCAAATTGGGAAGGCCACGGGTACGCTGGAACGGGCCAAACAATTGGCCCAGGATTTCACCGGAGGTTTGGCGGCGCTTCAAGCCAAAACCCCTCCTAACGGCTACCGCCCAAAACTATATGTGGAGCAGTGGAACAAGCCTCCTTCGGCGGCGGGTGGATGGTACGTGGAGCTCATGAGCCAGGCCGGAACCCATTATTTTCCTATGCTGTCCCGGGAATTAAGCCGCCAGGTTAAAATAGAGGAAATCCTCAAGTTTGACCCCGAAATTATTGTTTTTGCCGTTTTCGGCACGGGAATGACTTTTGACCCGGCGGAAGTTTTGAAACGCATTGGGTGGGATAAAATCAACGCGGTTAAAAAAAGGCGGATATTCACCGTGGAAGAAACCCTTCTGAACCGGCCGGGTCCCCGGTTGGTGGACGGCGCGAAAGTCATCCAATGGATCGCCGGAGAGTCCTTTTGGGGCTGGCCGCTGGTCCAATCCTCTTTCGCCCGCAGAGTGGTTGATTAATTTTTTATTTCAAAATAGATTTTTTAAATAATTTAAATAGAGTAAGTTTGTGGTCATCAACCGGCGGGGCTTTAGGACCGGTTGGGTTAAAGGATAAACCCCAACGTGAGCGAACTAGAAAAATCTTCATCCGCGGGTGATTTTAAACCGACGATCATTCCGGATTCGATACAAATTTATAATATTTTTAATCAATTCTTAATCCGATGGGCCAACCAAGAATCCAAATATGTCAGCATGCGTATGGAAGACTTGTCCCCGCTTTCTTTGGAACAGGGTATTTTTTACTTCGAGCCTTTTGAAGGAATCCTGGTTATCCGAAGCACTAGAGCCTTTGAAAAATTCCTCGTGGAACTTTCCAGCGGAAAAAAAGCTGGGAAAGATTTTCATAAAAAGGGAATATTCTTGGAAATGGTGGTCCTATTCTGGCATCTCTTTGTGTCCCAAGTGTGGCGGTTGGACACGCGGGTGATTAAGCCCGCGATGTTAAAGGCGTCCGTTCCAGTGGATTGGCCCGATCGAAAACCGGATTCGGCTTGCACCCTTTTCATCAAGGATCACCCACTGGAAATACGACTTTGGGCCAAGGTCACTCCCGAAGAAACGAAAAGCTGGAAAAAACCCTCCCTTCCCTGATAACCGCCCACTTTTAAAGCACTTCTTCCTGCAGGTTAAAGGTCCGCTTTTTTCCTCCCTTTTTTTGTTAAAATAACCTTCCCTCTTTTTTGAGGAATCATTCCAAGGATATTTAAAAAAACGATGACCCCATTCGACACAGCCCATTCCTTTGATTATTCGGCCACACTCTTACGCGCCGTTTTTAACAGCGGTTCCCAATCGGTGGTTTTGATCGATTTAGAAGGCCGCATTCAGGCATTTAACAAAATGGCCCAGGCGGGATTCAAAAAGGCCCTCAACTTGGAATTGGAGATCGGCAAGCCTTTCAGCCAATATATCCGTTTGGAAGATAAACCCTTATTCCGGAAAAATTTTGAGCCGGCCCTCCTTGGCGAAGTGGTAAAGGCGGAGCGGGTCTTTAAGACATTGGATGGACAGGACATGTGGGCCGAATATTCCTATAACCCGGTTTTTAACGAAGAAGGAAAAATCTCAGGGGTTTGTTTCGTTTCTAATTCCATTGACGACCGGAAAAAAACCGAGGAGGCCCTCCGCCAGAGCGAGGAAAAATTCAGAAAATTTTTTGAGGAAGCCCCTATGGCGATGGCCATGGTGTCGGATTTTAAGTTTGTGAAAGTTAATCGGGCTTTCCAAGCGATGCTGGGATATTCGGAAAAGGAATTTATCGGGAAAACACTGTTTGAAATCACGCATCCGGAAGATTTGCCGCAAACCAAAGAACTCGCCTCGTCGGTCCATGATGGAAAAAGAGAGAAGTTTCAGTCCGAGAAAAGATACCTCCGCAAGGACGGGCAAAGCCTTTGGGTGAACGTTTCCGGGACCGTCATCCGGGACGGCGCCGGCAGCAGGCTTTATTCCCTGATTATGGTGGAGAACATCACCGACCGGATCAAGGTCCAAAAGGCCCTTCAAAAATCCGAAGCGGATCTCCGGGGCGTGTTCAACAGCGGTTCCCAAATGATGACGTTGCTTTCCCCCGACGGCCGGATTTTGGATTGCAACCATACGGCTGAATCCTACCTTGAAATGATGACCGGCTTGAAGGTTGAAAAAGGCAGGGTGTTTACCGACTACATGAATTTTAACCCGGAGTTCAAGGCCGAGTATGTGGAATTTTTCGCGCGGGCTCTGAGGGGCGAGGTAATGATCCTGGAAAGGGCCATTAAATCGTCCGAGGGAAAAACCTACTGGCTGGAATTTTCCTACAACCCGGTCTATGACGCGTCGGGGCTCATTTCAGGAGTTTGTATGACGGGAATCGGGATCGATGAACGCAAAAAAGCCGAAGAAGCCCTTCGAAAATCCGAAGCGGACCTCCGCGCCGTGTTCAACAGCGGCTCCCAAATGATGATTTTGCTTTCCCCCGAAGGGAATATTTTGGATTGCAACAAAACGGCTGAGGGTTTTATTCAGCAGATGACCGGGACTCTGGTGGAAAAGGGAAAAGCCTTTATTGATTACATGAGCTTTAACGCCGGGTTTAAAGTAGAGTTCAAAAAAAATGTGGAGCGGGCCTTAAAAGGGGAAGTCGTTATTCTGGAGAGGGCCGTGAAGTCGCTGGCGGGCGTCCAATATTGGCTGGAGTTTTCCCACAACCCCGTTTATGACGCCTCGGGAATGGTGACGGGTATTTGTATGACGGCCATTCTGATTGATGAGCGTAAAAAAGCGGTGGAAGCCCTCCGGCGGTCCGAAGCGGATTTAAAAGCGGTTTTCAACAGCGGCTCCCATGTCATGGTCTTGATCGGCCGGGACGGGCGCATCCATGGCTTCAACAAAAGCGCGGCGGTCATGGCGCCCCGGGTGTTGGGCCGTCGACTAGAAATGAACATGCTCTTCGCCGACACGCTTCCGGCCGGGGCTAGTCTGGAGCTATTCCATAAAAGTTTCGCCGAGGCGATGGAAGGCAGGGAAACCAAAGGCGAAAGGGCGATCCGGGCCGCCGACGGACGGGAACGCTGGGTGGAAGTCAATTACCAGCCCGTGGTGAACGACGCGGGCGAAGTGGATGGGGTTTGTTTTTCCCTGGTTTTTATCGATGAACGGAAAAAAGCAGAAAAAGAACTTCGAGAAAGCCAGGAGCGTTTTAAACGGCTGGCGGAAGTGACCCAAGAAGGAGTACTCCTCCATGAAAATCCGACAGTGGTGGACGTCAACCCGGCCCTCGCGGACATGTTGGGTTTTACCCAGGAAGAATTAATCGGAAAAAGCGGTTTCGACCTGCTGGCTCCCGAAAGCCACGAAGAGGCCAAACGCCATATGCGGACCGGCTCTTACGCCCCCTATGAGGCGATGGCTCTACGCAAGGATGGAAGCCTTCTCCCGGTGGAATTGCGGGGCCGGAACTTTATTTTCAAAAATAAAGAATTGCGGGTCATGAGCGTTCGAGATCTTACCTGGCGCAAGGAAGCGGAAAAGATATTGACCGAAAGCGAGGAACGGTACCGGAAACTCGTTGAATTTTCTCCGGAGGCGGTGGTTGTCCATTCGGAAGGGAAAATGCTTTACGTCAATTCCTCAGGATTAAAAATGTTCGGCGTCAACCAGCCGGAAAAAATCATTGGAAAGATGGTTTTGGATTTTGTCCACCCCGATTACCGGGAACTCAGCTTGACCCGGGTCCAAAAAATAGCTGAGACCGGGGATCAGACCGAATGGACCGAGCAGAAACTCCTGCGGGCGGACGGCCAGGTTATGGACGCTGAAACCAAGGGAACGCCCTTTGTCTACCAGGGTCATCCGGCGGTTCTCACCATCGTCCGGGATGTCACCGACCGCAAAAAAACCCAGGGAATGCTTTTAAGGTATGAACGCTTGGCCGCGGTGGGAAACGTCATCGCCGCCATCGCCCATGAGATCCGAAACCCCTTGGCGGTCGTTTCGGGCATGAGCCAAATTCTCAAGGCCAAGCTGGAGAGCCGTTCGGAATTTTCCCAGGAATTGGCGACCATTTTGGCCCAAACGGACCGGCTGCGGTTATTCATGAATGACATCCTGGATTATTCGAGAGAAACGGAAATAAAAAAAGAAAAGGTCCAGCTCCAAGCCCTATTGGAAAGGTCCCTGGTCACCGCTCAAACCCAATTCGGGCCCGGGCACGTGGGGTTCGACATGGAACAAGATTTGGAACGGACCATCCCCGATCTTTGGGCGGACGGCGAGAGATTGGAACAAGTCCTCTCCAACTTGATCCTTAACGCTTTTCAATCGATGAAGGATAAGGGAACCTTGACGCTTTCCGCCCGGGTCCAGGAAGGCTGGATTATCCTGGGGGTTAAGGATACCGGGCCGGGAATCAGCGAGGCGGACCTGCCCCATTTGTTTGAGCCTTTTTTCACGACCAAGAAAAACGGTTCGGGGTTGGGCCTTTCCATCAGTCAAAAAATAGCCGAAGCCCACCGAGGCAAAATCGAAGTCCGCCGGATACAGCCCCAGGGCACCCTTTTTACACTTCAATTACCGCTTCAAAAGATTTAAACAAGAAATCACTGATTTAACCACCAAGGGCGCCAAGTCTACTAAGGTAGAAATAAATAATATTTTTTCCAAGGATTCTTTCAAAGATTCTTTGTTCGACGTTCTTGGCGGACTTGATGCTCTTGGTGGTTAAAATCGCTATTATTATTTTTTCTCGAAACCATCGGGAACGCCTCCCAGATAATCCCCCGATTTGAAATGATTATGGCATTTCACGCAGGAATTCAAATGAGGGTCGCCGGGAAGCCATTTGACGGGCATTTGAATATTTTCAGGATTATTCGCGACGGGTTTTTCCCAAGCCAAAGCGTATTGCCAGCCGCCGGTGGGAGGGGAAGAGGAACCCGCGCCTTTGACCATGACGTAAAGGGGGCCGGGTATGGCGGAGGGTTTCCCGCCTTCGTCCTCAAAGGATTCCTTCACAACTTGGCTTCCTTCGGGCAGAGGATCGAATTCTTGATAGGCCGCGACGGCTTTCTTTGAGACATAGGTATTCACCCAGCGGTGGCCGTGGGTGCGGCTGTTCCAGGGCTGGCTGTTCATTTTCACCAAGGCGGTTCGATAATCTTGGGTCAGACTTAAAAGGTCCGATGGGGCCTCCGCTTTCTTTTTTTTCATCGCAGGAGCGGGTTCCGCGCCCGCGGGAGCGGGGGCACTGGGAGTTAAAACGGCGCTGACAGGCGCGGCGGAAGGTTCCGAACCGTAAACCATTTCTCCCCCCTCATGTCCGGTCACGCCGACCAGCAAGGCGGAGGCCAAGCCCAAGAGTATCTGGACATTCCAGGAAAAGGGTTTTCCCTGGAATGTCTTAACCGCCGCCCAAAGGGTTAGGAATGAAAATACAGAAGCGCCGCTTCCCCATAAAACGTGATCCCGAAGCCGGCCATGATCGGCGCTTTCCGGGGGCAGGATGGAAAAGTCCGACTCAAGACCCAAGTGCAATGAGAAAAGGTGGCCGCTGACGCCGGCCGCCAGGGCGGATAAAAACGCGAAAATCCAAAGACCCGCCGCGGCAAATCCGAGCCATTCTTTTTTCCAGGTCCCTTGGAGCGCGATGGCAAAAAAAGCCAGGATGGGGCAGGCCACGGCAAAGTGAACGAAGGGCGGATGAAGCGGTCCTAATAAAGCGATCAGTGTTTCCACGGACATTTCCTAGAAGTGGATTTAGAAAAGCTTAACCCCAAGCCGGCTTCTTTCCTTTAAACTATCTCTGAAATAGGATTCGCAAGAGAAGCTTACCAGTGTTTTTTTAATAATGAAGGGATCGTTCACTTTTTTTAAGGCGGCCTGATGAATCGTTTGTCACTGGTTTCCGTAAATACGGGCTTTTTTCCCTGGGCCGTCTTTGGCTGTTTTTTGGCCGCTAACGGAGTCCTTTCCTATTTTCCTCTCGCTTTGGAGGCGCGGCTGTTGATCGCGGCGGCGGGACTTCTGCTGCCGGCGGTACTGGCCCTTCGGACCGGCGGAAAAAAAGTTGATTTAATAAAATCAGCGATTTTAGGGGATTTTTTTCCGAAAATCCCGCCGGCCGGATGGGCCCTATTGGCGCTGGCGTCGGTTTTTTTAAGGTTTCACCAGCTCACCACGCTTTCCTTATGGCCTCTCGAGGATGAAGCCATGAACGGCCATTACGCCATTGAACTGGCGGAGCGGGGCGCGTGGCAGCTCACGTATGACTTCAGCGGAATGCCGCCTCTCTATGTATGGGGTTTGGGCGTTTTTTTCAAATTATTCGGTATTTCCCTGGTGACGCTTTGGTTTTTCCCGGCGCTGCTTTCCACACTGGCTGTCGGGTTTTTATTCGCTGGTTCCCGGTATTTTTTCTCGAAATCGTTTTCGTTTCTTTTGGCGGGGATTTGGGCGGTGAGTTTTTGGCCGCTTTATGTAGGGCGGTTCTCCGTTCAGGGCGGATTCCTCATTTTTTGGGCGTGCCTCACCTTTTATTGGCTGGGGATTTTTTGGCAAGCGAGAAAGGAAAATTCTAAATTAAAATCAGCCTTTTTCCTGGGGCTGGTCTCCGGCTGTGGTTTTTACACCTTTACTTCTTGGGCCATTATGGCGTTCCTGCTGACACTTTTTGTTTTTTCAGTAACGGCGGGGGGAAAGGCAAAAGAATGGCGGAGATTTCTTTATTTCTTTGTGCCGGAAGTTTTTTTATTTTTTATTTTGGCCTGGGCTACCTTGACGGAAAGGGGAGGCCATTTCCGGTATGTGGTCCAAAACCCCTTGGGGGCCGGCTGGCCGGGACTTAATGATTTTTGCGCGCTTTTTTGGGGCAGCCGGCTCACTCCAAATCTTTTCGCTTACCGTCCCTTTTGGGGAGGTTTTTTGAACCCCTGGTTGGGAGCCCTTTGTTTTTGGGGAGCCATCGTTTTATCCAAAGCCGGGTCCTCCTTTTGGAAACAATTTATCATTTTATTTATTTTGATTCTCCCGGGTTTTTTGACGGGAGGGCTGGACGGGCACCGCGTGGTTCAAAGCATGCCTTTTTTACTTTTCGCGGCGGCGGTGGGATTAACTTCACTCCTTTTAACCGTCCCCCCCGCAAAACGGATACTGTTGGCCGGGGCGGTCCTGCTTTTTTCCGGAGGTTTGGACGCCCGCCATTTATTCGGCGTCTATCATTCCCTTTGGACCCAGCCCCGGGATAATTGGTTCGCTTCCAAATCGGTGGAAAGGCTGAGGGCTTTCACTCTATTGGAAAAACTAAACCGGGAGGAAGGTCCGGGTTATGTTCTTTCGGACCTAGTCCCCGATATTTTTGACCAGACCCTTTCGGTGGCGGCTTACCCCTTTGACGCCGTCCAAAACCCCAAAATCGCCCGGGACGAGTGCCATTGGGCCGCGCTTCTGATCAATGTCAATTTTCAGGGTTATTTAACCCGCCAATTTCCGGAGGCCCGGTGGTTTTGGCTGGCTTCGGATGTGGGCGCCCCCAACGGCGGGTTGATGCTCGGGCTCCTGCCTTTGCCCTCTTCCCATCCCGAGGTTTTAAGCCGCTATCTCCTCGCGGACCGGGTTTCCCACTCCCTGGCGGGGGAAGTCTACGATAATCATGATTGGAAAAGCTCAAAGCCGATTCTGAAAAGTTTAGCCGGTTTTTATCCGGCTTTTAAGGGTGACCCCTTTTTGGAGTCTTGTTTTTGGGAAAAATTCGCGGAAACGGAGTATCACGAAAGGGATTTTGACGCTCAAGTCGGGGCCTATCAAAAGGCTGTTGCCCAAGGAATTCCAGCGGCGCACCTCTTTAATGATTTAGGCGCCCTCTACCTGCGCCGGGGATCCTTGGCCAAGGCGGGGGAAAATTTTAAAAAAGCCTTGGACTGCCGGCCCAACCACACTTCCGCGGCCGCGGGACTGGCTTCTTTGGAATCGGTTGAAAAAGGCGGAGCAAAACTTAAGGATTAAACAAGTCCTTGAGCGCCGATGTCCATGGGGAAGCTGAGCCGCTGGGGCTATCCAGGACTGGACAATAGGTGAGACCTCTGAAAAAATCGGGTTGTCGCTTGACCCGAGGTTACCGTTTATTAAATGATCGAGGAGCCACTTTTGAGTTCAGCCGATTTTGAAAGATCAAAGGACCTGCCGCCGGAGATCACCTATGTTTCTCTCCCGCTGGGATTAGCCCAATTTCACCATCTTCCTACCCACGTCCCCCTCTGGCTGCATCAGCAGGAAGTGGTGGAAAAAAAAGGTTATGACTTTTCAGCGGGAGTCGGGGCGATGGAGGAACTTTTGCGGCAGGCTCCGAGGTCGCCCGGAGCCTATCTTTACCAGCTCTTCGTGAAAAAATGGCCGAAGTTGATGGAGGTTAATCCTTATTTCGAATCCGGCCGTTTCGCCGAAGCCATCCCTAAGCTGGTGGAAATCCTCAACATCGATCCCGAATGCCCCCTGACCTGTTTTCAATTGGGCTATTGCTTTCGGGTGACGGGGGAGTTGGAAAAATCCGAATCTTTTTACAAACAAGCCCTGCGGATGGCGCCGGAGGCAGGCTGGATTTACAGCAACTTGGGCCGCACCTATCTGGCGATGATGGAAAAGGCGAAGGCCGCGGAAGTTTTTTGGAAGGCCCTGGAATTATTGCCCGGGGATCATTTTGTCTTGGAACAGCTCCTGGGTTTGGGCGAGCTTTTTCTTTTGCCGGGGAAGGAAAAAGAAGAGGGGACGCCAACGTCTTTCATCCGAAGGGTTGATTACGAGAAAAAAATGAGCGGGATCGTTGAAAAAGAAAAAGAGCCGCAAGCCTTGTTGAAGCTGGGCTGGGGACTTCTTCAAAACCGAATGATCGATTTGGCTTGCCGGTGTTTTGAAAAAAGCCTTGAAATTCAAAAGGATCTTTCCGAGGCCTTCTTAGGGTTGGGGACGGCGCATTTGGAATCCGGGCGTTACTCGGAAGCTGAAAAAATGTTAACGGGCTATTTGGATGAAAACCCGAAGTCGGTCGCCGCCCACTTGAGCCTTTTTAAAGTTTACTTGGCTTTGGACGAGAGGGATCTGGCTTGGGACGAGATACAAACCGCGGTCCAACTGGACCCCGGGAGGCTCGACGCGACGCGCCAGCTTTTTTATTTGTTTCGGGAGAGCGACCGAAAAGAAGAGGGCTTGGAATGCCTGGATCGGCTGGCGGCAGAAAATCCCCAAGGGTTCGCGCCTTTGCTCGTGAAGGCTCAATCGCTGGGGGAGGACAACCAGTGGCCTGAGGCGGAAGAAGCGCTCCGGGAGGCGCTGAGGCGCTCGCCCGATAACGAGGAGGTACTTCTCTTTTTTACCTCGGAGCTGGGTAAAAGGGGAAAAAAAGCGGAATTGATTCAACTGTTGGAGGGCCGCTCCGAACCCCTGCCCCTGTCCCTGTCCATCAATTTAGCCCTGGCGCACAGTCAAACGGATCAGTTGGAAAAGGGGAAGCGGGTTTTGAGGGATTTTCTGGCCCGCCCGGGAAATTCCCCGGAGGATCAAGCCCGGGCGGCGGTTCTCTTGAAAGAATTTGATCAGCCTTAAGTTTTCTGAGCCTAGTCTTCCAGGTCAAAAACTCCGGCGGTGGATTGTTGGGGGGCGTCTTTTGATTTTTTTTGAAGCATGGGATTGATGATGAACTCGTCTTTGCTGTAGAGGCGTTGGACCCGGGCCAATTCGGCCTTTTGCTCGGGGAATAAATAATCACAGTGGTTCAAGTGGTCCGCCACCAGGCAAAGCCCGGTTCCTTGGCGGTTCCAGAACTCCAGCAGGTTATCCAAAAGGATGAGGGGGCTGTCCGCGTCGCGGACCTTTTGCTCATCGACGGCGTGAAATCCCTCGTGATAAACGAAAAAATAACCCTGATTGAACTTGTATTTAATTTTCCGCGTCGGGTCCATGAAAAAAACGCCCGCGTCGGAGACCACTAATTTGGTTTGAAGGTAATTCTTGGTCTGCTGGCGGAAGGCGAGATAACGGATGGGGTCGGGTGAGAAACCGGCGAAGCCCAAGTTTCTATACTCGTCGTGGATTTCTTTGCTCATGCTTCCCAGGGCGTTCAATTGTTCGGGCGTCAATCGTTCCAGCGTCATAAAAACCTTCGTGTGTGTTGAAAGGGTAGCAACCGCCGTTTTGTTCAACCGGCACAATTAAAATACTATCACAAACTCAGGCTGAAACATTCCCGATAGGATTTTAAAATGTAAAGTTGGGAAGGATTCACGGTCAACTAAAACCGGTTGCAGTCTTTTAAAAGGAGTTTTTTGGGCCGGTTGAACGCTCCAACGAAAAAAAGGTGCGGGGTGAGGTTAAGACCATAAAACCCATGGCGAAAAATCCTACATCCCGAAGAACCGACAGCCAGGTTGTTTTTTCGCCGCTGTCCATGGAGAAGCAGCCGCAGTTCATTTCCACGCCGTGCATCAGGTTCCAGCTGAGGGCGAAGGAATAAATTCCCATCAACCCGCAGTAGACCAGGGCCGCACCGCGCCATTTCCATCCCGCCAATAAACAAGCGCCGGTGAAAAATTCCAGCCAGGGAATGATGACGGCGGCTAAGGGAACCAGCGGGTTGGGAAGAATGTGATATTCCTTGATAATCCCCGTAAATTTTTCCGCATCGCCTAATTTATCCTGGCTGGCATAAAGAAAAACAAAGCCGCAAGCTAGGCGCAAAAGGGACATGAATAGGGTTTGGCGGTCGAAGGTGGCTTTTAGAGCGCTCATGGGTTCTCACCGGTTTGGACGGGGAAGGAGGCTTTTTTCCATTCGGGCCATCCGCCTTCAAAAACCTCCACATGGTTGTAACCTTGCTGAATCAGGGTGTGGGCCAGTTCGAGAGAAAGGGTGCAGTCCCCGCCGTTGCAGTAAGCGACGATTTCTTGGTCTTTATCTGTCAGTTGAGGCATGACGAGGGGCGCGAACTTGTCCATGTCCAGCGCGGAAAAAATAAGGGAACCCGGAATATGACCCTCCTTATATTCACCCGGGTTTCGGGCGTCGAGGAAAACGCACTTTTTCTTATCGAACCGGTCTTTCGCTCCCATTAAGCTCAGGCGGGTGATAGCGCCGTAAGGGGGCTTCACGGGGATAGGTTTGTCCCGGGGCGTCTTGACCGGAGTGGTTTTCCATCCCGAATAGGAGTCGGCGGGGTTGGCATCGTTTTTAGGTTTATCCATTAGGTAAGAGACCTTGGGGGAGCCGACTTTTAATTCAATACCGTCGCTGTAAAAGGTATTAAACAGAATCGCGAAGATGGCCGAGAAAACGAACAGGTTCCAAGCCTGCCGGACCACGGACGGTTCGGGGAATGTGAAATCAGGTTTCCAGGTTTTTGGACTCATCGGGGTTCCTCTTTAAAGATGACGCCGGTTCTTTGAAACAATAACCTTCCCGGCCTGTTCCATTCAAGGGATAAAGACCCTTCATCAGCCTTTTCCCGGTTCGGGTGCTTTTTCCAAAGCCCTTCCTGTAGAATACCACCAAACTTTCAGGAGAAATTGTGAGAAACGAATTCACCATCAGCCGGCAGAATATTTTCGCCATCGCCTTTTTTGGTTTATTGCTGGGACTTCTGAGTCTTCTTTTTTCCCTATTGGAGCCGTTTTTAAGGTCCTTTGTATGGGCCATGATCATGGTCATGGTTTTTTTTCCGGTTTATACCAGGCTTTTGAAGTTAACCGGCGGGCGGACGACGCTTTCTTCTTTTCTGTGCACTTTCATGGTGTTGGTTTTTCTCGCCTTGCCCGGTTTTTTCATGGTGATCAACTTGGGGAAAGAATTGCCCAAGGCTTATGCTTTCCTTTCCTCGGCCCAATGGGACGAGAAGAGTCTTTGGCTCATGGCCCAGTTGAAAGCCCTCGACCTGGGGGCCTGGCTTCAACACTGGGGGATTGATTCCAACCAGTACGAGGCGGAAGTTCAAAAACAAATTGCGACCGCTTTGCAAAATTTTTCCCAGCTGGTTTTGGAAAAAGCCACTAATGTTTTCAGAAACCTGGCCGCATTTATTTTAGAAGCCGCTTTCGTGTCGGTGGCGGTGTTTTTTTTCTTCCGGGACGGGGCCCGGCTTTCGCTGAAGGCTATTGAGTTTTTGCCCCTGGAAAAGGAACACCAGAGCAAGGTGGCGAGGACTTTTTCAGTCACGGTGACCGCGGTAGTTCGGGCCATTTTTTTAACGGCCTTGGTGGAGGGAGTTTTGTCCACGCTTGGTTTTCTGGCGGCGGGGGTTCCCGTGCCGGTTTTATTAGGTTTGGCGGTTTTCGTTCTTTCTTTTATTCCCTTCATGGGAGTGACTTGGGTTTGGGTTCCCGTGGCCGTCTGGCTTTATTATCAAAATCAAACCGCGGCGGCGGTCGGAATCACCCTTTGGGGAACCGCTTTGTCGATCATGGATCACGTCTTGAGGCCGTGGCTTATCGGCAGTGAAGCCAAACTTCCCCTCTTTTGGCTTTTCTTCACTACCATCGGCGGATTAAAGGTTTACGGATTTTTAGGGATTTTCTTGGGCCCTATTATTCTTTCCATGGGCATGGCTTTCTTATCCATTTACCGGGAAGTTTATTTGAATTTAAAAAAACCCTCTCGGGTGGGAAAAAAAGCGTGAAATAAAAAGGGGCCGCCGCGGCGCTGGAGGATTTAAAATAACCTCCGGCGGGCCGGGCTAGAATCCATTCG